>JBFHKI010000001.1:0-33449 GCA_041595415.1 Pseudomonadales bacterium
CAAAGGATGCATCACCACCGGCCGTTGCTCCCAAAACTACAGCAGCCAACAAGCCCGCCAGAGTAGCCATAGTTCTTGGTCCTTGCTCGGCTACTGATCGGGCAAAATGTCTTTGGCTCAGATGGGCCATTTCATGGGCGATTACTGAAGCCACTTCATCTTCGCTTTCGGCGTGAAGGAGCAGACCGCTGTGAATACCTATTATCCCCCCAGGTACAGCAAATGCATTCATGCTCGGGTTGTCTACCACCAAAATCTTTAGCAGGGCGTAATCGCTGAGGCCGTAGGGTTTTAGTTGCGCTACCAGATTCTCAATATAATCCTGCAAGAGGTAATCGCGGTTAATAGGTGTCTGGCGGTAGTAGGAACGCAGCCAAGCCTGGCCGAGTTGTCGTTCCTGCTCTATAGAAATGGGTACAGAGCTACTTTCACCCAAGCTGGGTAATTGTATCTGCGAGCTTTGGGCAATAGTGTGGGACACAAAAAACAGGCTGGTGAAGATCAGCTTCAAGGTTTTTTTGCGGAAATTAAGCAATATGGGTTGCCTGTATCTAATGGGAATAACGAAGTTTAAAATTAACTGATAGTTGTGCATTTATCATGCAAATTATCAGCTCTTCACAAATAATTATGATTTGTTCCTGTAAGATTTGTTCGAATAATCTGCATTTAAGAGCAGATATTCGAACAACTGAAGTTCCGGCAGATATAATCGATGGCTTGTTGTGCCCGGAATGTAATTTTATTACTAAATTTTATGCAGACGGGTTGTTCATGGGATAAAATCAGGGTCAGCCATTCGGAATACATTGGCGAGGCGTAACCCTCGAACAAGAACTTGAAATAAGCCACCTCCGAAATCAACCATCACTAAGGAGCACTGTGTGTCCCAAGATCTAGATAATCTAGAGCTGAATGAGTGGAAAGATGCCCTCGATTCTCTCATCAAAAATTCTGGCAAACAGCGAGCAGTTGAACTGCTGAGTCAATTGGCTTCTCACGCTAGCGGTAAAGGTATAGCAACACCGGCGCTAGTCACAACTCCCTACCGAAATACAATTCCAGTCGAGGAAGAACAGCCCATGGCTGGCGATCTTTTTGTGGAACGTAAAATTCGCTCCCTGATTCGCTGGAATGCACTGGCTATGGTTACTCGCACCAATACAGATGACAGCAGTCTCGGTGGTCATATTTCGTCTTTTGCTTCTTCGGCGACACTCTACGAGATAGGGTTAAATCATTTTTTCCGCGGTCCTGATCACCCGGGTGGTGGGGATCTTGTTTTCTTTCAGGGGCACACTTCCCCGGGAATGTACGCCCGCTCCTATTTGGAAGGGCGGCTTTCTGAAGATCAGTTGATAAATTTCCGCCGTGAAGTCGATGGAAAGGGACTGTCTTCTTACCCGCATCCCTGGTTGATGCCGGACTATTGGCAGTTTCCAACGGTCTCCATGGGGTTGGGGCCTATACAGGCGATCTATCTGGCGCATGTAATGAAATATCAGCAGCAGCGTGGCCTGCTGGATCAAAGTGATCGAAAGGTTTGGGCTTTCCTTGGTGACGGCGAAACCGATGAGCCTGAATCTCTGGGTGCAATTGCTCTTGCCGGGCGAGAGAAGCTGGATAATCTGATCTTTGTAGTGAACTGTAATTTGCAACGGCTGGATGGCCCTGTACGTGGCAACGGCAAAATTATTCAGGAATTGGAAGGTGTATTCCGCGGTGCCGGTTGGAACGTTATCAAGGTGATATGGGGTCGGCACTGGGATCCCCTGTTCAAGAAAGATGAAAAGGGCAAGTTGCAGAAATTCCTCGATGAATGTGTTGATGGGGAATATCAGAACTTCAAAAATAATGGCGGTGGTTATGTCCGCGAGCACCTGTTCGGCAAAGATCCTGAACTGGGCAAGATGGTGGAGCACCTGTCTGATGATGATATTGCTCACCTCAACCGGGGTGGTCACGATCCCTACAAGGTTTATGCAGCCTATTACGCCGCTGTGAACCATAAAGACCAACCCACCGTTATTTTGGCGAAAACGGTCAAGGGCTATGGCATAGGTTCCGCCGGTCAAGCCGCAAATGACACCCATTCGATCAAAAAGTTGGATATTGAGGGATTAAAAGCCTTCAGAGATCGCTTTGGCCTGCCAATCTCGGATGAAGAAATAGCCACGGTTCCCTTTTACCGGCCACCGGAAGATAGCCCGGAAATTCGTTATCTCCATGAGCGTCGTGAAAAGCTGGGCGGCTTCTTGCCCTCTCGACATTCAGCAGTGGAGACGCTCAAAACACCTCAGCTGGATGCTTTTGCCAAACAACTCGAAGATACAGGCAAACGTGAAATTTCTTCCACCATGGCTTTTGTGCGAATTCTCAGCACCCTGACTAAGGATAAAGAAATTGGTCAGCGAGTTGTGCCCATCGTTCCGGATGAGGCCAGAACTTTTGGTATGGAGGGCATGTTCCGTCAATTGGGGATTTATTCCTCTGTGGGACAAAAATACAAGCCGGTAGATTCCGACCAGATCATGTATTACAAGGAGTCGGAAAACGGACAAATTCTCGAAGAGGGAATTAACGAGGCAGGTGCCATGTCTTCATGGTTGGCCGCTGCGACATCCTATAGTCACAGCAAGCTCTCGATGATCCCCTTCTATATTTTTTACTCGATGTTCGGTTTCCAGCGCATTGGTGATTTGGCCTGGGCTGCCGGTGATTTGCAGGCGCGAGGATTTTTGGTAGGGGCTACTGCAGGTCGAACTACTCTTAACGGCGAAGGTTTGCAGCATCAGGATGGCCATTCGCATCTGATGGCTTCAACCATACCCAATTGCCGCGCCTATGACCCCACTTACAGTTTTGAGTTGGCAGTGATTATTCAGGATGGTATTGAACGCATGTATGGAAAGGGTGAAAACTGTTTCTATTACATCACCACTATGAATGAAAACTATCATCATCCTGCAATGCCCGATGGTGCCGAGGAAGGTATCGTCAAAGGAATTTACCTGCTTGAAAAGGGCAATCAGGGAGAGGGTTTGCGGGTTCAGTTGATGGGGTCGGGTAGTATTCTCAATGAGGTACGAACCGCGGCCAGAATGTTAAAAGATGACTGGAATATCGATGCGGATATCTGGAGTGTTACCTCGGTAAATGAACTTTTCCGTGAAGCCAAGGATTGTGAACGTTGGAACACCCTGCATCCTGAAGCAACCCCCAAAGTTCCGTATCTGACGCAGGTTATGGCTGATTACTCCGGTCCCAGAGTGATAGCTACTGATTATATTCACGCCCATAGCGAGCAATTGCGCAGTTTCGTGTCAGGAACCTATCGGGTATTGGGTACGGATGGTTTTGGGCGCAGCGATACGCGGCCCAAACTGCGCGAGTTTTTTGAAGTGGATAGTAGATATGTAGTGGTAAATGCGTTATCTGCCTTGCAGGAAGAGGGCAAGGTAGAGGCCGCTCTGGTTGCTGAGGCGATCTCCCGCTACGGGATAGATCCAGATAAACCCAACCCCTCAAGTGTTTGAGCATGATTAAGGAGAAGATTTAAGGTGTCTACGACTCAAATTCATGTTCCAGACATAGGCGCAGACAGCGCCGAGGTGATTGAGATTTTGGTTGCTGAAGGTGACCAGATCGCGGAAGAGCAATCTATTATTGTGCTGGAATCCGATAAGGCATCTATGGAAGTTCCGGCTCCCAGCGCCGGACGGATAAGTAAATTACATATCAAGATTGGTGATGAGCTGTCGGAAGGGGCATTGATCGCTGACCTGGAAACTGTCGCAGGGAATGAGCCGGTGTCGGAAGCCTCAACAGAGCAGCAAGCGCCGACGCAACAGCCTGAAGCGCCAGCCACTCCTAAAATACATTCGGAAAGCCAGATAATTGCCTACAAGGTTCCTGATATTGGGGCCGATTCTTCCGAAGTTATCGAAATACCTATCGCTCCGGGTGACCGGATTAGTGAAGGCGACACTATCTGTGTAGCCGAATCGGACAAGGCATCTCTGGAAATACCGGCTGAAGCCGATGGTGTTGTGGAATCCATCGCAATTTCTGTGGGTGACAATATTAGTCAGGGCGATGCTCTGGTTGAGTTGAAAGTGACGGTTGAGGTTGAGGCCGAAGAGGTCTCTGTTTCATCTGCTTCAGTTCCGCAAAATGAAAAAAGCCCTGTAGAGCCCGCCGCGCCCACCTCGGTTAAGCCCCAGGAAAAAAGTTTTCTGGTGCCTGATATTGGCTCGGATACGGCCGAGGTAATTGAATTGAATGTCGCCGTGGGCGATGAAATCACCGAAGGCGACACTATCTGTGTAGCTGAATCGGACAAGGCATCTCTGGAAGTGCCCGCCGAAGCCAGTGGCAAGGTGCTTGCCCTTTACATAAAAGAGGGTGACAGCATTTCGCAAGGTGCTGCCTTGATAGATCTGTTGGTACAAGAAGGTCTCGAATCAGAACCTGCTGTCCGGCCTGCAGGTACGAATGAAGCGGCGGAACCGGTTGCCCCCGTTGCGGTGCCAAGCAGTTCCACATCGTCGTCTGGCCCGGTTTCGGCACCACCAGCTGGAGCCGGAGGCAGTGTTTATGCCGGTCCGGCGGTACGCAAACTGGCACGGGAGTTAGGTGTAGACCTGACCAAAGTTCCGGCTACCGGGGCTCGTGGTCGAATTCTCAAGGACGATTTGCATAACTATGTGAAAAAAGCTTTGGCATCTGGAGGTGCCTCTCCGTCTGCTGCTGCCATACCTTCAGCGCCCAAAGTCGACTGGGGCAAGTTTGGGGATATCCGTACTCAACCAATGTCGAAAATCCAGCGGGTCACCGCTGATAATATGAGCCGTTGTTGGCTCAACGTGCCCCATGTCACCCAGTTTGACGATGCCGATGTCACAGAGGTTGAAGAGTACCGCCAAAGCCTGAAGGCCGAGGGCGAAGAGAAAGGTATCAAGATGACACCGGTGGCTTTTCTGATCAAATTGGCGGCAAAGGCTCTGGTTGAAAATCCGAAATTCAATTCAAGTATCCATGAAGATGGTAAAACACTGGTCTTCCGAGAGTACTGTCATATAGGCCTCGCTGTGGACACCCCAGCGGGACTTATGGTGCCGGTTATCCGTGACGCTGACCAAAAGGATATTTGGCAGTTGGCGGCCGAGGTAATTGAATTGGCTACCAAAGCAAAAGAAGGCAAGTTGAAACCCAACGAAATGCAGGGTGCCTGTTTTACCATTTCCAGTTTGGGTGCCATTGGCGGTCGAGGCTTTACACCTATTGTGCCATCGCCTCAGGTGGGTATTCTGGGTGTTTCCAAAACCTCAATTCAGCCGGTTTGGGATGGCAGTAATTTTGTACCCCGCAAGATGATGCCCTTGGCATTGTCCTATGATCACCGCGCGGTTAATGGTGGTGATGCCGGACGCTTCTTAACCTTTCTGGTAGAGCAGTTTTCCTCGGTAGACAATTTGCGTTAGAGGCTGGCAGCAGAAATTCTTTGATAGGTGCTAAAGACGGCGATAATCGCCGCCTTTGTGTGTATAGACCCTTTGGTCGAGTGAAATAGGCATGGCGATAACGGACTTTTTAGCGGGATGGAATGGCAGCATCACCTTTGCTGTTGTTTTAATCTGTCTGGTAATTCTCTATCGCACCAACCTGGCTGCGGACGCCGTGCTTATGTCGGGAGCAGCAGTTCTGATGCTGTTAGGGGTTATCTCACCAGCCGAGCTATTGGGCGGATTCTCCAACTTGGGTTTGGCCACTGTAGCGGCACTTTATATAGTAGCTGCCGGCTTAACCCGTACCGGAGCTTTGTTCAGTTTAACGGATTTGCTATTGGGCCGAACCAAGGGTGTAAGGCGTGCGCAATTACGCCTGATGGCACCAGTGGCGGTTATGAGCTCTGTGCTGAATAACACACCCGTGGTAGCCATGATGATACCCATTGTCAGTGACTGGGCGAAACGCTCGGGAATACATATTTCCAAGCTGATGATGCCTCTCAGTTATGCGGCTATTGTCGGTGGTCTTTGTACAGTAATAGGTACCAGTACCAATCTTGTGGTGAACGATATGCTGGCCGATGAATCGGCAGGCCTGGCACTGTTTGAGTTGGCATGGATTGGGGTTCCGGCCGTTCTATTAACCATCCTTTATGTATTGCTGGCAGGGGGAAGGCTGTTACCGGCCAGAGGAGACGCGGGTGTAACCTTTGGAGATGGCACCCAGTACACGCTGGAGATGCTGGTTGACCGAGAAGGCCCCTTGGTAGGGCGCAGTATTGAATCGGCTGGATTGCGGAATCTGGCCGGGGTGTTTCTGGTTGAAATATGCCGTGATGAACGTGTTATTGCAGCGGTTTCTCCCGCTGAAACGCTGCTGGGCGGTGATCGGCTTATCTTTGCCGGCGATGTTTCCTCTGTTGTTGATTTGCAGAAAATGCGCGGTTTGTCGCTGGCCGAAGATTCGGTTTTTAAAATTGATGGTGACCGATCCCAGCGTAAGTTTGTGGAAGTGGTTATCGGCAACAATTACCCTTATCTGGGAAAAACCGTTCGCGATAGTGAATTTCGCAACAAGTATGGTGCGGCCATTATCGCCATCAGCCGAGATGGTGAAAGAATCCGCCAGCGGGTAGGTGATGTGCGGATTGCGAGGGGAGATGTGCTGTTGCTTGAGACTCCGGCGGACTTTACCCAATCTCGCCGGCATGCACGTGACTTTCTGGTCATGGCCGAAATCGATCAATCTCAACCTGTGTTGCACGAGCGGCGCTATGTCGCTTTGTTTATTCTTTTTGCGCAGTTGGTTCTGGCGGCTTCTGGTCTGTTGACTGTGTTTGAAGCGGCATGTGGTGCGGTTATTTTATTGCTCCTGAGTCGTTGTATCTCTCTGGACGAGTCACGGCAAAGTATTGACTGGTCGGTGTTGATGGTAATTGGAGCATCTATCGCCATAGGAACAGCGGTCGAAACTACCGGGCTGGCATCAAATCTTGCCTTCGATATTGTTCTGGCTGTCCAGAACTCTCCGATTCTGGCGTTGGCTGTGCTCTATTTGATTACTGCGGTACTTACGGCACTGGTAAGCAACATGGCGGCTGCGGTGATCCTTTTCCCGGTTGCCCAGCAAACAGCCGCGCAGTTAGGAGTGGATTTGACCCCTTTCGCAGTGATGTTAATGGTAGGGGCATCTGCCAGCTTCGCGACGCCAATAGGCTATCAAACCAATCTGATGGTTTATGGACCTGGTAATTATCGTTATCGCGACTTTTTGGTCATGGGTGGCCCCCTGACGCTATTACTCGGCTTATTGAGCCTGGTGATAGTGCCTCTCGTCTGGCCGTTTTAACAACTGTAAAAACTTGTCAATCAGCTGCTTTGTCTTTGCTACGGCAGGTCAGTACTTGCAGATCAATCGATCCATCCTGGAGTAAAGCTTGCAACTGTTGCTCCGGTTGCACTGTATCCACACTTTTTATCACTTGACCTTCTTCTGTCAGTAAAACTGAATAACCACGGCTCAGGGTCGACATTGGACTTACCGCTTCCAAATGTCGACAGGTTTGGGCGAGCGAGTGACCCAGGGTTCCCGTAATTTGGGCACCAAGGCGGTTCAGTTTGAGGCGGTTTTCGCCAAGCCTTGCTCGGGCTTCTTTTACCAACTGCTGTGCTGAGCGAGCTCTCAGACGTTGGCTGAGTATTTGTGTTTGGTAACTTTTTTTATCGAGATAGCGATTGAGTAAAGCGAGCTGTTTTTGCTGAATTTGGTCCAGCCTTTGCTGGGAGTTTTGCAATCTGTGCAAGGGGCTTTGCAGCAGGTTGCGCAGTTGTATCAGTTTTGTTTTTTCCTCTGTCAGTTTGTTTGTCAGCCCCTGGTTTAATCGGTTGTACAGGCGATCGATATCTGAGTTCAGGTTGCTATAGGACTTGAGTATCTGTTCGGCCGCAGCAGTAGGTGTTGCCGATCGCATATCCGCAACAAAGTCACTTATAGTGATATCCGTTTCATGGCCAACAGCGCTGACCAAAGGGGTTTTTGTGGCAAAAATAGCTCTGGCCAGGGATTCGTCGTTAAAGCAGAAAAGATCCTCGTAGGAGCCGCCGCCACGGCTAAGCAGGATCAGGTCGACACCACTGGTGTTGTCAGCGGCCTGCAAAGCAGAGATCAATTGTGATGGGGCTTCTTCACCCTGAACCTGCGATGGAAAAACCTGAATACAACCACCGTATCTGTGTCGCCGAAATACCGTGAGAATATCTTCCAGAGCAGCACCGGTAGCGGAAGTAATCAGAGCTATATGCTCCGGATACTTGGGTAGCTCTTTTTTATATTCTGCGCCAAACAGACCTTCGGAAATGAGTTTCGCCTTTAGCTCTTCAAATTTTTTGTGCAGGGCGCCTGCGCCTCGTGGTTCCAGATGGTTGAGAATTAGTTGCAGATCTCCACGCGCCTCGTAGAGGCTGAAACGACCACAGATCAGAACTTCATCCCCGACTTTGGGCTTTTGGCAGCGGATATTGGCGCTCTTGAACATTACGCAGCGTATCTGGGCTTTATCGTCTTTGAGCGACAGATACCAATGCCCGGAAACCGGTGTGGTGATGGAGGCTATTTCGCCAGCTACCCAGAGATTGGCAAATTTTTCTTCAAGAAGTGTTCGGGTTTTTGTGCAGAGATCGCTGACGGAATGGACCGCTCGAATAGAATCATTTGCAAGAGAGTTGGAAAGCATCATTTACCCGGATTTCGCACGCGACTATAATGTCGCGTTCACTTCGAGGACAGTCCCAGCGATATGCCGCGCATTATAGAAGAAGCCATAACTTTCGACGATATTCTACTCGTCCCCGATTATTCGGAAATCGTGCCGAAAAATGTCGACCTGAAAACCCGATTAACTAAAAAACTCTGGTTAAACCTGCCCCTGGTAGCTGCTGCCATGGATACGGTAACCGAATCCTCCATGGCCATCGCTTTGGCCCAGGAAGGTGGTATCGGCATTATTCACAAGTCCATGTCGGTTCAGGATCAAGCCAAAAACGTTACCGCTGTTAAAAAATATGAAAGCGGTGTGGTTAAGGATCCGATTTGTATCAACAAGGATGCTCCCATACGGGATCTGCTAACCATCAAGCGGGAACATAACATATCCGGTGTTCCTGTTCTTGATAATGGTGATCTGGTTGGCATAGTCACCAGTCGCGATGTGCGGTTCGAAACAAATCTGGACGCGCCTGTGCACTCGGTAATGACGCCCAGGGAGTCTCTGGTTACTGTTCTGGAAGGCACAGCTTCGGAAGAGGTGCTGAAACTGATGCACCGACACCGGATAGAAAAGATTCTGGTGGTGGACAAGGATTTTAAACTTCGCGGCCTGATAACCGTAAAGGATATTGATAAGTCGGAACGCTTTCCTACAGCGGCAAAAGACGATCAGGGCCGATTATTGGCTGGCGCCTGTGTGGGTACCAGCGGCGAAACCGAAGAGCGGGTTGCCGAACTGGTTACAGCGGGTGTTGATGTTATTGTGGTTGATACTTCCCATGGTCATTCGGCCAACGTGCTTAACCGGGTGCGCTGGATTAAACAAAATTTTCCGGATTTACAGGTGATTGGCGGCAATATCGCTACGGGTGCAGCTGCGTTGGCTCTTGTTGAGGCCGGAGCGGATGCGGTCAAAGTTGGTATTGGTCCGGGTTCAATCTGTACTACTCGAATCGTCGCCGGCGTTGGGGTTCCCCAGATAACCGCTATAGCCAATGTGTCTAAAGCATTGAAAGACACAGGGGTTCCTGTGATTGCCGATGGTGGTATTCGCTATTCCGGTGATATAGCCAAGGCTATTGTCGCCGGAGCGCATTCAGTCATGATCGGCAGTATGTTTGCCGGTACCGATGAAGCGCCGGGTGAAATGGAAATCTATCAGGGCCGCACCTACAAATCTTACCGGGGTATGGGTTCCATTGGCGCTATGGCTCAAACCCAGGGCTCCAGCGATAGATATTTTCAGGAAGGCAACGGTGCAGAAAAGTTGGTACCGGAAGGCATTGAAGGGCGAGTGCCCTATAAAGGCCACGTTTCAACTGTTATCCATCAGGCGATGGGTGGTTTGCGTTCGGCTATGGGTTATACGGGTTCGGCTGATATTGAAACCATGCGTACTAAACCCTCCTTTGTAAAAATCAGCAGCGCTGGTGTTAATGAGAGCCATGTGCACGATATTTCCATAACCAAAGAGGCTCCCAATTATCCGAGCCGCTAACGAGATTCAGGATCGATGACAACTGATATTCATGACGACGCCGTACTGATCGTCGATTTTGGTTCCCAGTATTCGCAGTTAATCGCCCGCCGTGTCAGAGAGCTTGGTGTCTTTTCCCAGATGTGTGCCTGGGATAACGATCAGGTCGATGCGGATTTTCTCAGCCAGTTTAACGGCATTATTCTTTCCGGCGGACCTGAGTCCACCACACTGGAAGAGGCACCCTTTGCTTCGGATACCATACTCAATTGCGGCTTGCCGATACTGGGTATTTGTTATGGCATGCAGACTCTGGCCAAACAGCTCGGTGGTGCGGTCGAAAGTTCGGATGTACACGAGTTTGGTTATGCCCGAATTCGGGTAGAGGAGACCAACCCGCTACTATCCGGTATCAGTGATCACCATCAAGATGGCAAGGATTATCTGGATGTCTGGATGAGTCACGGTGACCGGGTTTCGGTCTTGCCCGAAGGTTTTCAGCTTATTGCATCAACGGAATCCTGCCCCATCGCCGGCTTTGCTGATCCGCAAAATCACCGATACGGTATTCAGTTCCACCCGGAAGTGACTCACACTCTGCAAGGGGCAAGAATTCTTGAGCATTTTGTACGTGGCATCTGCGGCTGTGGTGCCTCCTGGACGCCGGCCCAAATTGTCGCTGACGCGGTGGAAAAAATCCGTCAACAGGTGGGATCAGATCATGTCATCCTGGGACTGAGTGGCGGAGTTGACTCTTCCGTTACTGCCGCTTTGCTGGCAAAGGCCATAGGCAAACAGGTGACCTGTGTTTTTGTCGACAATGGCTTGTTGCGCAAGGATGAGGCGACTCAGGTTATCGAAATGTTTGGTGACGATATGGGTTTGAATATTCGTCAGATTGATGCCGAAGACCGGTTTCTGGATAAGCTGGCCGGGGTAGAAGATCCCGAGCAGAAGCGCAAAATTATCGGCAACACCTTTATCGAAGTTTTCGACGAAGCCGCCAGCTCCATCAAGGATGCCAACTGGCTGGCTCAGGGCACCATATATCCGGATGTAATCGAATCAGCGGCGTCAACGACGGGCAAGGCTCATGTAATCAAATCCCACCACAATGTCGGTGGTTTGCCCGATGATATGCAACTGAAGCTCCTGGAGCCTTTGCGCGAGTTATTCAAAGATGAGGTTCGCAAGATCGGCCTGGAGTTGGGATTACCCTACGATATGGTTTACCGCCATCCATTCCCGGGGCCAGGTCTGGGTGTTCGTATTCTGGGCGAAGTAAAAAAGGAATACGCCGAAACCCTCAGAGAGGCAGATGCCATCTTTATCGAGGAGTTGCGCGCTGCAGACCTTTATCACAAAGTCAGTCAGGCCTTTACGGTATTTCTACCGGTTAAATCGGTAGGTGTGGTGGGCGATGCCCGGCGCTATGCTCATGTGGTTTCACTGCGTGCGGTGGAGACCATCGACTTTATGACAGCCCGTGCCGCGCATTTGCCACACGAATTCCTGGACCGCGTTTCGTCTCGAATCATCAACGAGATACCCGGTATTTCTCGTGTGACTCTGGATATTTCCAGCAAACCTCCAGCGACGATTGAGTGGGAATAGAGGCTGTCACTTGAGCCAGGATATAAATTTTATCCTTTGTTAATTTGGCATGAGTGCAATAGATATGAGTCCGGATACTGATTTTGTAGCGCCACTTTCCCAACGATTATTAGCCCTGAATATGAATATATCGACCGCTGAGTCATGTACTGGCGGAGGTATAGGTTACTGTCTGACTGCTTTGCCGGGCAGTTCCACTTGGTATTTGGGTGGTTATATCAGTTACTCAAACCAGGCCAAAATACGGGATTTAGGGGTCAAGTTGCAGACTCTGGACAGTTATGGTGCCGTGAGTGAGGAGGTGGCCTGTCAAATGGCAGAAGGCTGTGCCAGTCGGACCGGCTCGGATCTTGGTATTTCTGTAACGGGTATTGCCGGCCCAGATGGTGGCACGGATAAAAAACCGGTAGGCACGGTTTGTTTTGGTTGGTCAATCAGAGATACTTGTTTGACCGAAACGCGGGTCTTTGCCGGTGACCGTTCGATGGTTCGCCAGCAGACGATAGAGCACGCTCTTTTACGTGCGGTTAATTTATTAGATGATTTTTCGGTCTAGAGCTGGTCAAGAACAAAAAAATCAATTACTGTTCGTTTATACAGTACTTTGATTCAAGAGGAAACACTGATGGATGCAAATAAAGAGAAGGCTTTAGCCGCTGCGCTGGGACAGATCGAGCGACAGTTTGGCAAAGGCACAGTAATGCGAATGGGCGATGGATTGCGCGACAAAATTCCTTGTTATTCAACAGGTTCTTTGGGCTTGGATATCGCATTAGGTATTGGCGGATTACCCAAAGGGCGGGTGGTTGAGATCTACGGTCCGGAAAGTTCGGGTAAGACCACATTAACTTTGAGTGCCATCGCTCAGGCGCAAAAAACCGGAGCGACTTGTGCCTTTATAGACGCAGAGCATGCGCTGGATCCTCTCTATGCGGAAAAGCTGGGAGTGAATGTTGACGATCTGATTATCTCCCAACCGGATACAGGCGAGCAGGCTCTGGAAGTTACGGAAATGTTGGTGCGTTCCGGTGCTGTGGACATGGTTGTCATAGACTCGGTAGCGGCCCTGGTTCCCAAGGCGGAGATCGAAGGTGATATGGGTGATTCCCATGTTGGTTTGCAGGCACGACTTATGTCCCAAGCGCTACGTAAGTTAACAGGCACAATCAAGCAAACCGGCTGTCTCTGTATTTTTATCAACCAGATACGCATGAAAATAGGGGTAATGTTTGGTAGCCCCGAAACCACCACTGGCGGTAACGCCCTGAAATTTTACTCTTCGGTTCGTCTGGACATACGTCGTATCGGAGCAGTTAAAGAGGGTGAAGAAATCGTCGGTAATGAAACTCGGGTCAAAGTGGTTAAAAACAAAGTGGCCCCTCCCTTTAAGCAAGTGGAGTTTCAAATACTTTACGGAAGTGGTATCAACCGCGCCGGGGAAATGGTTGACCTGGGTGTCAAGTATGGATTTATTGAAAAGTCCGGTGCCTGGTACGCTTATCAGGGTGACAAGATCGGACAGGGGAAGGCCAATGCGTGTAAGTATTTGCTGGAAAACCCAGAGTTAATGGATTACTTGGAGAAACGTATCAAAAATGAGGCCATGGGTATTGTCGAGCCTGGCGACGTGGTTGAAGGGAATACGCAAGAAATCGAATCGTAGCTGCCATCTGAAAGGACCTGAAATTTAGGTCCTTCAGATAAATTTGCTACCTGGCAAAAGAGCCCGCCCCCCATTTCCATTTGGCGAAGCGGGCATTGCTACTTCCCTGTTCAGCAGTATCCTACCGCTTTCCATCGACTGGCCATGTCGATAGGTGCTAATTTACTGATGTCTTGAAGGTGAGTCACCTGTCCTTTAGGACAGGTACGGCAGCAATTTTTGGCAAGTTCTCCAGGGTAGCTTAATATGCGACATGTGATATGGAGATAATTATTTGCGCAGAGAAGTCACCGAGCAGTTATCAAGATCCGAGCTGGAAACTCTGTTTGATATCGTCAACAGTGCTCTGCACGTCAGTTGCGGTGAGGAGTTGGAGAGTTTGTGGTCTCGAATTGCCGAGCTGGTTCAGCTCGAGGGAGGCATATTCGGTGTTTCCAAGATGCAGTCGAAAGACAATGGGGTTCAACTGGATCTGATTACATTCGGCGTTGAGCCAAATTGGCTCAAGGGGTATCGAATAAACCAACAGGTGGAGCAGGATCCTCTGGTGATGGCCGCACTGAAATCACAAGAACCCATTTCCTGGAAAGACGCAGCAAAGTTGGCAATCAAGATAGATGCCAACGCATTCCGAACCAGTACCTTCCGAAAACAAGCACACGCTTCCGGGCTCGAGTATGGTTATATTTACAGTAAGCGTTCCCAGTACCACAGTCAGGCAATTGCCGTAACCGCCGTAACAACAGGCAATAAGGCTATGACGGAGCATCAGTGTGTTCTGCTGGAAATTTTACTGCCTCACCTGAATGAGATCCTGATACGGCAGAGCTTCTCATCTACACCCCAACTATCTGCGCGGGAAAGTGAGGTGTTGAGCTGGGCGACGGCAGGTAAATCAAATTGGGAAGTGGCTCGTATCCTCAACATTTCTGAGCGAACAGTTAAATTTCATTTGCGCAATATATACCGTAAGCTTGAGGTTGCTAACCGTTCTCATGCTGTCGCCGAGGCTTTACGTCTGGGTGTAGTAAATCTGGAATAAATGAAACCTTTACTTCTAAGCACGCCCTCAATTCTCTTTCTCTTACTAGTTTTATCGTTGCCACTAGATGCGCAACCAATTATTGAGCGTGGAGCAACATTTCATCCGCTGCTGGCAGAGCCGACTAAGGGGATGGTGGTCGCTCAGGAAAAAATAGCGGCCCAGGTAGGGGCAGATATTCTTGCAAAAGGCGGTAACGCCATCGATGCAGCCGTGGCTACGGGTTTTGCCCTTGCGGTTACTTTCCCACAAGCCGGTAATTTGGGGGGAGGTGGTTTTATGATGATCCACTTGGCTCAGAGCGGAGAAACACTGGCCTTGGATTACCGTGAAACAGCACCCAAAGCCGCATATGCCGAAATGTTTCTGAAGGATGACGGTAGCGTAGATAATCGCTTGTCCAGGACGAGCGCGCTATCCTCTGGCGTCCCGGGCACGGTAGCCGGTTTGTTGGCAGCCCATCAGGAATTTGGGGTTCTGGATCTGGCCGATATTCTTGAGCCTGCTGTTCGATTGGCCTCTGAAGGTTTTATTGTCTCCCATTCCCTCGCCTGGTCTCTTGCTCAAGCCAAACAGAAATTTTTAGCCTATGAGTCATCGAGACGGTACTTCCTGGACGAAAATTTGCAAACACCCGCGGCTGGTACTCTCTGGCAGCAAGAAGATTTAGCCAATACATTGCAGCTTATTTCTGATCAAGGTCGTGAGGGTTTTTATACCGGGCCGGTTGCACAAATGATTGTTCGCGAGAGTGAGCGACAGGGTGGGCTTATATCTCTTGAAGATCTGTCCAGTTATCGGCCAGTGATGCGAACACCAGTAAGAGAGACTTTTGCCGGATTCGAAATTGTTTCAATGCCGCCACCTTCTTCAGGTGGAGTTCACCTCATACAAATTCTCAAAATGCTCGATTTGCTGGACATCGACGAATATGAACACAACAGCGCGGCGTATCTACACCGCTTTGTTGAAGTGGCCAAGCTGGCCTATGCAGACCGCAGTCGCTATCTGGGCGACCCGGATTTTGTTGAAGTTCCTGTTGACGAGTTGATCGGCGACGACTACCTGAGTGAACGGGTATCGGGGGTTGATGCTTTTGTAGCTACGCCCTCTGCGCAAATCGCTCCAGGCCTTTTGCTTACTCCGGAAAGCAATGAAACGACCCACTTTAGTGTTTGGGATAGTGAAGGCAATGTAGTCAGCAATACCTATACTCTGAATTTTTCCTATGGGAATGGTATAGCTGTAGAGGGTGCAGGTTTCTTGCTAAACAATGAGATGGATGATTTTTCGGCTCTGCCGGGTGTCTCAAATGCCTATGGTTTGGTCGGAAGTGAGGCGAATGCTGTTGCGGCAGGCAAGAGGCCACTGTCAAGCATGTCTCCGACCATTGTGCTCGAGAACGGAAAGCCGGTATTGGTCACGGGTAGTCCAGGTGGCAGCGCTATTATCACTATAGTGGCTCAAGTACTACTCAACAGTTTGATTTTTGAGATGAATCCCGCCCAGGCGGTCTCTGTTCCTCGCATTCACCATCAATGGTTGCCGGACAGCATCCGATGGGAGCAGGGCATCTCGGCCGATACAAGGCAACTTATGGAGCAGATGGGGCATCAATTTGATTCTTCCCCAAGAGTTTGGGGTAAGGCTGAGACTATCTCGTTGGAAAATGGTTACCTGGCCGCTGGAGTTGATCCCCGGTGGCCAGGCAGTGGAGCCGCCGCACCATAAAATCGAGCGGCGCACTCCTGGTGATGGATTAAATAGCTTTGGCCTGAGCTGCGGCGTTACCGGTATAGCTTCCGGGGGTCATATCAATTAATAGCTTTTTCGCCTCTGGTGGAATGTCCAGACCTTCCACAAATTGATGTATTTGTTCTGCATCGAGTCTTTGCCCACGACTTAGTTCCTTGAGTTTTTCGTAGGCTCCTTCAATTTGATATCGTCGCATAACGGTTTGAATGGGTTCCGCCAGTACTTCCCAGTTGTTATCCAGATCTTCCGAAAGGCGTACCGGATTGACCTCAAGCTTGGATAAGCCTTTGCGCAGGGATTCCCAGCCGATCAAGCAGTAAGCGATAGCTGCACCCTGATTGCGCAAAACGGTTGAATCGGTCAGGTCTCTCTGCCATCTGGAGATAGGCAGTTTTTCGGCCAGATGACCCAATAGGGCATTTGCTATTCCGAGATTGCCTTCGGAGTTTTCGAAGTCGATAGGGTTTACCTTATGCGGCATAGTAGAAGAACCCACCTCGCCGGCAATAACTCGCTGTTTGAAGTAGCCAATCGAGATGTAGCCCCATATGTCCCGATCGAGATCAATAAGAATGGTATTGATACGACTAAGGTTTTGGCAAAGCTCGGCAACTGCATCATGAGGTTCAATTTGTGTGCTGTAGGGCAACCAGGTCAAGCCAAGCGATTCCACAAAGGATTTTGCGTGCGCTGACCAGTCTATCTCCGGGTATGCAGAAAGGTGTGCGTTGTAGTTGCCTACGGCACCATTTATCTTGCCTAAAACCTCAATCCTACCGAGCTGTTCAAGCTGACGTTGAAGTCGGTAAACGACATTGGCGAACTCTTTGCCCAAAGTGGTAGGGGAGGCAGCCTGACCGTGAGTTCGCGCCAACATGGGAATTTCAGCATACAGATGAGCTTGCTCCTTTAATCCCTGGCTGATTTGTTCAAGCAGGTTGACTGCAAAATTGCGCCCGCGCGACATCATTAATCCATAGGACAGGTTATTAATGTCTTCTGAAGTACAGGCAAAATGAATGAACTCACTGGCTTCTTGCAGTTCCTCCACCTTGTTTATCTGTTCTCGAATAAAGTATTCGACGGCTTTTACATCGTGATTGGTGGTGCGCTCGATTTCCTTGACCCGTTCGGCGCTGCTTTGGTCGAAATTTTCTACCAAGGAATCGAGAAATTTATTGGCTTCGTCGCTGAATTCGGACAGTTCGATAATGTTTTTATTCGCTGCCAGAGACTGTAGCCAACGGACCTCTACTTCTACCCGGGCGCGAATCAGGCCGTATTCACTAAAGATTTCCCGTAGGGGTTGTGTTTTGGAGGCGTAACGGCCGTCTATTGGAGAAATCGCTGTTATTTCATTGAGTTGCATTTGTTTTCTCGAGTAGGAGGTTAGGTTGTTTTTGTGGCTAACTGTTGAGCCAGCAGGCGGATATTGGTTTTGCGTAATAAAAAGTCGAACTTGGAGCCACCCTGTTGTTGCCACAACAGAGCAAAACGGATGGCGCAAAAGAGCATGCCTCTGATTTTCTGGGCAACCAGAGGTTGGCGCAAATAACCCTGGCTGCCCTGAACCTGTATACGAAGCGGCAGGGTGCTGACACTTTTTTCGTAAAGCTGGCCGCAAGCCATTAACTGCTCATCGACCGAATTGAAACCGGCAATTACAGGAAGTTCTTCGGATAACAGTTTCAGAAGATCACTGCGTTTCATAAATTGTTGCATTACCTGAATACTCTGCAAGCTGTACATAAGCAGGCGTCGATCCGCGGGATCTTTTGATTGGGGGAATCTGGCGAGCACTTGTAACCCTTTATCAAAAGCAAGGTTTGGGCTCAGGAACCCGTCGACACTGTCCGGGTTTGTGTCGATGAAAGCTGCCACAAAAAATTCCAGCGCTTCTGCGTCACAGGTTCCACTGGTAGCAAATTGCTCGACCAAGGCCGAACAGCTAACAACTCCAGCTAGAGCCAGCAGGCGCTTTTCACTATAACGGCTACCGATCATTTAGTTGAGCCGTCCTTCGATAACTCCGCCACCAAGGCAATGGCTACCACGATATAAAACAGCGTATTGCCCCGGTGTAATGGCACGCTGGGGCTGTTCAAAATGGATAACCCAGCTTCCACCACTATCTTGCTTCAGAGTGCAAGCCTGATCAGATTGTCGATAGCGTGTTTTACAGCCGAGCACTTCGCCTTCTTTGGGTTTATGACCGTTGATAAAGTAGATGTTTTTGCAGGTCAGGGCAGAGCTGAACAGGCTGGGGTGTTCTCCCTGGGCAATTTGCAGGACGTTTCGTTTAACGTCTTTGCCTGCAACATACCAGGGTTCGTCGGGATAATTGGCAATGCCGCCAACCCCCAGACCCTGTCGTTGTCCATAGGTGTAATACATAAGCCCCTCATGCTGGCCAACCGCCTGTCCTTCCATGGTTTCGATATCGCCCGGCTGTGCAGGAATATAGTTTTTCAGAAAGTCCCGGAATCGTCTTTCGCCGATAAAACAAATTCCTGTGGAGTCTTTTTTGTCGCTGTTAACAAACTGGTTGTCACGGGCGATGCGTCGAACTTCAGGTTTTTCAATTTCACCCAGCGGGAATAAAACCTGGTTGAAGGCCGATTGGCTTACTGCGTGCAGGAAATAACTTTGATCCTTATTGTTATCCAGCCCTTTATGTAACTGCCTCTCCTGTTGGCCTTCAGGGCTTTCACCTGTCAATACGCGGGCATAGTGGCCTGTAGCGATGTAGTCCGCGCCAAGCGCTTCAGCGTATTCCAAAAAGACCTTGAATTTGATCTCACTGTTACACAGAACATCCGGGTTGGGAGTTCGAAGTGCACGGTATTCCTGCAGGAAATACTCAAATACGTTGTCCCAGTACTCCGCGGCAAAATTTGCTGTTTGCAGTTCGATCCCCAGTTTTTCACAGACTCTGGAGGCATCCTCCAGGTCTTGAATTGCCGTGCAGTATTCGGTCCCGTCGTCTTCGTCCCAGTTTTTCATGAATAGACCTTCGACCTGATAGCCTTGGTCCAGAAGTAACCGTGCAGTAACTGAAGAATCAACGCCGCCGGACATTCCGACTATGACTTTTGTGTTACCGGGTGAGGAAGTGGGCATTTTTCTGAGGTGATTCCGGCGTATAAACAGGGGCCGCTATTCTAGGTGTTTTCGTCGATCATTTCTAAGGGATATCTGCTGCCGTTCAGGAATCTTCTTATATCCTTGGCGACTAAGGGGCTGCGGTGGTTGTCGCGGGCCAGAATCTCATCAGCGGTTAGCCAGATTGCCCGCTCGATATCCGGGTCCAGATGGTCAGATGGTTCCTGAGCAGGGCAGTTGGCGAGAAAACTGACGCGATAGTAGGTGATGCCATTTGTTGCGTTCAGCACGGAAATGCCGAGCAGGGCTTCGAGTTCTACCTGGTAGCCTGTTTCTTCAAGAGTTTCTCTAAGCGCAGCCGCAGTCAGGGTTTCACCAGCTTCGACATGACCTGCCGGCTGGTTCAGAACCAATTTTCCTTGATCACGCTCTTCAACCATAAGTAAGTGTTGGTCGCGGTAGCAGAGAGTGGCAACGGTGAGATGGATTTGTTCCTGCATAGGGTTTCCTTGGGAAAACAAGTTCAAAGAGGGTAGCTCTCAATTACAAATAAGTATCGCTTTACTGTAGAATGCCCGCTCTCAAAATTGCGCTGTATCGCTTTTGTTGAGCAGGGCGAGACAGGAAATTGCCCTTAATTATTCGTCGATCAGATGTTTGACAATCATTCAGAGGAACAAAGCACCCGTGTCCAAGTTTAAGATTATATATACCAAAACTGATGAAGCGCCTGCGTTGGCAACTTATTCTTTGTTGCCGATTATCAAAACCTTCGTAAGTGCCGCCGATATAGAAGTTGAAACCAGTGATATATCGCTGGCAAGCCGTATTTTGGCAAACTTTGAGGATTATCTGAGCGATGAGCAAAAGCAGTCAGATGCTTTATCCAATCTTGGTGAGCTGACACTGCAAGCCGATGCCAATATTATCAAGCTGCCTAATATCAGTGCTTCGATTCCCCAGCTCAAGGCGGCTATCGCCGAGCTTCAGTCCAAGGGTTATACAGTTCCGGACTTTCCTGACGATCCATCAAGCGATGAAGAAAAAGCCATCCGAGAAAGTTATGGCAAAGTGCTAGGCAGCGCTGTGAACCCTGTTCTGCGTCAAGGCAACTCTGATCGAAGAGCGCCTCTTGCTGTCAAGAACTACGTGAAAAAACATCCACACCGTATGGGCCAATGGAGTATGGCGTCCCAGACGCATGTGGCGCATATGAATCGCCAGGGCGATTTTTTCTCGAACGAAAAATCGACTGTAGTGGCTAGTCCTACAAATGCCCGAATTGAATTTGTTGACAATACAAGCGGTGAAACCCGGGTGTTAAAGGCAAAGACACCGCTCTTGGCTGGCGAGGTTATCGATTGTACTTTTATGAGTAAAAAAGCGCTCTGTGCTTTTCTTGAGAAGCAAATTCAAGACGCGAAAGAAGCGGGTCTGTTGTGGTCGCTTCACTTGAAAGCAACCATGATGAAGGTTTCCGATCCAATTATCTTTGGTCATGCGATCAAGGTTTTCTACAAAGAGGTGTTTGAAAAATATAGCCAGGTTTTCGATGAACTGGGTGTTAACCCAAATAACGGGCTGGGAAATATTTACGACAAAATCAAAACGTTGCCCGAGGCGCAACAGGATGAGATTCGTCGTGACATCGAAGCCTGTTATGCCAACCGTTCTTCGATAGCAATGGTCGATTCGGATAAAGGTATAACAAACCTGCATGTACCAAGTGATGTGATTGTTGATGCCTCCATGCCGGCAATGATTCGTGAATCCGGAAAAATGTGGGGAGCCGATGGCAAATTGCACGATACCAAGGCCGTTCTTCCGGATAGCTCCTATGCAGAGATGTATCAGGAAGTTATCAACTTTTGTAAAACACATGGCGCTTTCGATCCGACAACTATGGGTACGGTACCTAATGTTGGTCTGATGGCTCAAAAAGCCGAAGAGTACGGTTCCCACGACAAGACCTTTGAAATAGACGCCGACGGGATTGTCCGGGTGGTTGATGATGAAGGACAGGTTTTGTTGCAGCAGGAAGTTGAAGAAGGCGATATTTTCCGTATGTGTCAAACCAAAGATGAGCCCATTCGCGACTGGGTCAAGCTGGCTGTGACCAGAGCTCGGCAGTCGGGAATGCCGGCAATCTTCTGGCTGGACGAGGAGCGCGCACATGATCTGGAGCTAATCAAGAAGGTGAAGACCTATCTGGCCGACCTGGACACCCAAGGTCTGGATATCCAGATTATGGCTCCGGTTCCCGCTATCCGTTACACCATGGAGCGTTTGGTACGTGGTCAGGATACGATTTCAGTGACCGGCAACGTATTGCGGGATTATCTGACTGATTTGTTCCCCATTATGGAACTGGGAACCAGCGCCAAGATGCTTTCAATTGTGCCGTTAATGGCTGGCGGTGGCTTGTTTGAAACAGGAGCTGGCGGTTCTGCACCCAAGCATGTTCAACAACTGCTTGAAGAAGGGCACCTGCGTTGGGATTCTCTGGGCGAGTTTCTCGCGCTGACCGTTTCTTTGGAGCATGTGGCCATCAAGGGTGACAATTCAAAGGCCAAGGTCCTGGCTACCACCTTGGATAAAGCCACTGAAAAATTATTGGAAACCGGCAAGTCACCTATGCGCAAAGTAGGTGAGCTCGACAACAGGGGCAGTCATTTTTACCTCTGCCTCTACTGGGCCCAGGCTCTGGCTGCGCAGGACGAAGATGCTGAACTCAAGCAGAAGTTCTCGACTCTCGCCGAGACCCTGTCTGCAGCAGAGCAGCAGATAGTTGAAGAAATTAACCAGGCCCAAGGCAAAGCGACCGACATTGGCGGGTACTACTTCGCCAACGAAGAGCTGTTGATTAAAGCAATGCGGCCCAGCCAAACGCTGAATAACGCTTTGGCCAATCTCGGTTAAATCGAATAAAAAAGCACCCTAGGGTGCTTTTTTATTAACTAATTTTCCGCTTCAGCGTGTTCCTTTTCAGGGCTTGCAACAGCTTCGCTGTTCTCGCCCTCAATGGGAGCGATGTTTTCAGCATGCTGCCCCTTGTCTCCATCCACTAAATCAAAGGATACAGACTGACCCGCTTTAAGCGTGCGATAGCCTTCCATATTGATTGCTGAGTAATGTGCGAATACATCTACATCGCTATCATTTGGCAATATAAATCCGTATCCCTTGGCGTTATTAAACCATTTTACTGTTCCGGTCGGCATAGACGACACCCCCCCTCCGGTTGGTCATTTTATAATTCAGGCTCAGTTTCCTATGACCGAAGAAACTGCCTGATAGAAAAATGGACGAGAAAGTCTTTTATGTCAAGATTTCGCCCCGATATTGACAGTCAGGGATGAATGACAATATTGATGGGTTGTTGTTCAGATTAAGCAAAAACAGACTGGCCATGGGTTAGAATCAACTCAAGAGGAAAGAATTTTATGTCTGACAAACCTGACCAGGGTGGCTTTGACTCCGATGGCGGACTTTTACTCGAGGAAGAAAAGCCCAAGCTAAAACGTCCGCCACGCTATAAAGTTGTAATACTTAACGACGACTACACTCCCATGGAGTTTGTTGTCGAGATACTGGAGCACTTTTTTTCCATGAATCGGGAAAAGGCGACCCAGATAATGCTGACGATTCATACACAGGGTAAAGCGGTGGTTGGCATATACCCCCGCGATATTGCCGAGACCAAATCACATTTGGTTAACCTATATGCACGCGAACACGAACATCCTCTATTGTCGGACGTTGAGCCGGCAGCAGATGATGACGAGGAGTAAGAAAAGTGCTGAGTAGAGACCTTGAATTATCTCTAAACATGGCGTTCCAGGACGCCCGCAATCGCGGTCACGAATTTATGACAGTAGAGCATCTGTTATTGGCTCTACTGGATAACCAGGCCGCTGTAGATGTCTTGCGTGGTTGTGGCGCAGATTTGTTTTCGCTACGCGATAATCTGACCGAATATATCGAGACCACCACACCGGTGCTGGAGGAAGACCAGCTTGAACGCGAAGTGCAACCGACACTGGGTTTCCAGCGCGTGTTGCAGCGTGCCATATTTCATGTCCAGTCCTCTGGCCGAGAAGAGTGTACAGGTGCCAATGTATTGGTAGCCATATACAGTGAGTCGGACAGTCAGGCGGTATATTTTCTGAAGTCTCAGGATATCAACCGTATAGACGTTGTGAACTATATTAGTCATGGCAGTTCAGTGACGGGTGACTTGTCACCTATGGAAGAGCAGGACAGTGAGACTGAAGGTTCCGAATCTCCCGCAAAACGACCCCTTGATGAATTTGCTGTCAATCTGAACGAGCAAGCGCGCAATGATGAGATAGACCCTCTTATCGGTCGTTTACAGGAGGTTGAGCGCGTTTCGCAAATTTTGGCACGGCGACGAAAAAACAATCCTTTATTGGTTGGAGAGTCCGGAGTAGGGAAGACCGCAATTGCCGAAGGTCTGGCCCGGTTAATCGTGGATGACAAGGTTCCTGAGTTGCTCAAAGAGAGCACGGTTTATGCTCTGGATCTCGGAGCCCTGTTAGCGGGAACAAAATATCGGGGCGATTTTGAGAAGCGCTTTAAAGGCGTTTTATCCGACCTGATTGCGGAACCCAAGGCCATCCTCTTTATCGATGAGATTCATACCATCATCGGCGCCGGAGCGGCCTCGGGTGGTGTTATGGATGCTTCAAACCTTCTCAAACCGGTTCTTACCTCAGGCAAGATACGTATTATTGGTTCGACCACTTATCAGGAATATCGCGGTATATTTGACAAGGATCGCGCCTTGTCGAGGCGCTTCCAGAAAGTAGACGTGCCCGAACCCTCTGTTGAAGACAGCATTGCGATCCTTAAAGGATTGCGGTCACGCTTTGAGGATCACTACGGTCTCAAATACTCCGATGGAGCTATTGAGAGCGCCGTCAAGTTGGCCTCAAGACACATTACCGATCGCTTTTTGCCGGATAAAGCCATTGATGTTATCGATGAAGCTGGTGCATACCAATCCCTGCAAGATGCGGATTCACGCAAGCAGCTGATAGAAGCCACCGATGTGGAAAGAGTGGTCAGCAAGATCGCCCGAATTCCGGAGAAAAGTGTCTCCAGTTCCGATAAAGAACAACTGCGCAATCTTTCCGACAAGCTGAAAATGGTTGTGTTTGGCCAAGATGAGGCCATTGAGTCTCTGGCAACGGCGATAAAACTTTCCCGTGCGGGCTTGAAAGGTAGTGATAAACCGATTGGTTCCTTTTTGTTTTCCGGTCCAACGGGAGTGGGTAAAACCGAGGTCACCAAACAGCTGGCAAATGTATTGGGGATCGAGCTAATCCGTTTTGATATGTCGGAATATATGGAGCGGCATACGGTGTCTCGTTTGATCGGAGCTCCTCCTGGTTATGTTGGCTTTGATCAAGGGGGGCTGTTGACGGATGCGGTTACCAAACATCCTCACTCGGTGGTGCTGCTCGATGAAATCGAGAAGGCTCACCCTGAAGTATTCAACCTGTTGTTACAGGTGATGGATCACGGAACGCTGACTGACAATAACGGACGCAGTGCTGATTTTCGCAACGTGATATTGGTGATGACCACTAATGCCGGTGCTGAGGTTATGGCGCGAGCTTCTATTGGTTTTACCGAACAGAACCATCAAAGTGATGGTATGGAAGCCATTAAAAAGGCCTTTACTCCAGAATTCCGCAATCGTCTGGATGCCATAGTGCCCTTCGCACCACTGCAGTTGGAGGTTGTCAAAACAGTAGTGGATAAGTTTTTGGTCGAGTTGCAGGCGCAACTGGATGAAAAGCAGGTGCAGATTGAAGTGGATGAGGCGGCGCGCCTTTGGCTTGCCGAGCAGGGCTACGATGACAAAATGGGCGCTCGCCCTATGGCTCGCCTGATCAGTGAGAAAATCAAGAAACCCTTGGCCGAGCAACTGCTATTCGGCGAGTTGGCCGAGAATGGTGGAATTGTTTCGGTTGAGCTGGAAGATGATGAGCTCAAACTGAGCTACGAATCGCACCAGAACAAAAAAGAATTGGTTGAGGCTTAGGTCAGCGCCGGAACCTCTGGATAATCTTCAGTCTGTACTGAAGATTATCTGGATCGGAATGTAATTCTGCCTTTGCTTAGATCGTAAGGGGTCATTTCGACCTTTACTTTGTCTCCGGTCAGGATGCGAATATAGTTTTTACGCATTTTGCCGGAAATGTGAGCTGTGATTACGTGATCGTTTTCCAGTTTAACCCTGAAGGTTGTATTGGGAAGTGAGTCGATAACCTCGCCTTCAAATTCAATTACATCGTCTTTTGCCATTCAATAAATTACCTGTCTTTTTTAAAGGTGGCGCATTTTGCCATCAGTAGCCCAGAATCAAAAGGGCAGAGTGCGCCATTCGCCCATTTCCAGTATTTCACAGGGCTGAAACTGGTCCTTGTAGCGCATTTTTCTGGATTCTTTGATCCAATACCCCAAATATACGTAGGCGAGCTCAAGGCGTTTGGCGATATTGATTTGCGCCAAAATGGCATAACTTCCCAGACTTCGGTCCTGAAGTTTGGGGTCAAAGAAGCTATAAATGGCCGACAGACCATAGGGAAGGAAGTCACAGACGGCGACCATCACCAATTGATCGGTGTGAAATTCGATATAACGGGTCCATTCCGGTGCATTACAGATGAAGTTGTCGAATTGCTCTCGATCCGGCGGGTACATATCGCCGTCCTTATGGCGTTCAAGAATATAGCTTTGGTAGAGAGAAAAATATTCGTCCGCCCGAGGCTGGGTTTCAATACGGACGACCAGATCACTGTTTTTCTTGAGAATACGTTTGTGCGATTTACGTGGCGAAAATTCCTGAGCCAGCACTCTGAGAGGCTTGCATTCGGAGCAATTTTCACAGTTGGGCCGATAATAGTGTGCACCACTACGGCGAAAGCCAGCATCGTTGATGGCCTGATAGGTTTGTAGGTTAATTTGTTCTTCGGGGGATACAAATTCCGTCGTGGCAATCAGGTCGGGTAGATAACTACAACTGTGCGGTTCAGTCCGCAGCAGTTGTATGGTGGTTGTATTTCGTTCAGTTGAGTTCACTGCCTGACCCCGGCATTTTTAAGCGCAGATGCTAACGTAAATCCGGAGCGAATGTGTGCGGCCATTCGATTTCACAATGACTTGAATCCCGAATTTTTTGCAGATATTGGTTTCTGGGGATAGCGCACGAACCGAGAGAGCGTAGATGCGGCGTTTCGAATTGGCAGTCAATAAGCCCGAAGCCTTGTTCAAATAGTCTATCAGCCATACAGAGGTAGGCGAGTTTCGATGCGTTATTGACTCGATGAAACATGGACTCACCACAAAATACGGCACCGATGGCAATTCCATACAAACCACCGACAAGCTGGTTTTTTTGCCAGACCTCGATGGAGTGGGCGACACCGAGGTTATGCAGCTCGGTGTAGGCGGCGATCATGTCATCGGTAATCCAGTGATTGCTGTCTTCCTGTCGTGCGCAGGCGCGTATGACCGAATCAAAAGCTTTGTCCGTGCTTATTTTCAGCTCGGTATCTCTGGCCATTTTGCGCATGCTTTTTGACCAGTGTTGCATACCGGGCAAAACCACTTCACGCGGATCGGGTGACCACCACATCACCGGACTTTGCCGGTCATACCAAGGAAAGATGCCTTTTTTATAGGCATCAAGCAGAAGGGCGGTCGAGAGTTCGCCGCCCAGAGCCAGAAGTCCGTTAGGTTCTTTCGCTGCAGTATCCGGGTCTGGAAATTCCGGCCGGCTCGGATCCAGTAGCGTCCAGCTCATCGAAGCTGTTATCAGCTATCCAGATATTTTTCTGCGTCAAGAGCGGCCATACAGCCAAAGCCCGCCGATGTTATCGCCTGGCGATAGATATGGTCGCAAACATCACCAGCCGCAAAAACACCTTCGATACTGGTTTGTGTCGCTTTGCCTTCCAGGCCGCTCTGGATTTTCAGATAGCCGTCTTTCATTTCCAGCTGTCCTTTAAATATATCTGTATTGGGCTTGTGACCAATGGCGATAAAAACGCCCTGCAGATCTATTTCTACAGTGGAACCATCTACTTTGCTTTTGGTTCGTATACCGGTAACGCCTGCATCGTCACCCAACACTTCATCCAGCTCGGTATTCCAGAGGATGGTGATGTTGCCATTTTTCTCTTTGTCGAATAGCCGGTCTTGCAAGATTTTTTCGGCTCGCAGTGAATCTCTCCGGTGGATCAGGACAACTTCGCTGGCCAGATTGGAAAGATAGAGTGCCTCTTCAACAGCGGTGTTACCACCACCGATAACGGCAACTTTCTGATCGCGATAGAAAAAACCATCACAGGTTGCACAGGCGCTGACACCGCGCCCCTGAAATGCCTGTTCAGAATCCAGTCCCAAATACATGGCCGAAGCGCCTGTTGCGATGATCAGGGCGTCACAGCTGTAACTTTCTGTGCCCTTGAGAATAAAGGGGCGCTGCTGTAAATCCACTTCTTCAATATGATCAAAAATAATTTCCGTGCCGAAGCGTTCTGCATGAGCCTGCATCCGAACCATTAGGTCGGGACCTTGCAGGCCTTCGACATCTCCTGGCCAGTTATCTACTTCGGTAGTTGTGGTTAATTGGCCACCTTGTTGCATCCCGGTTATTACAACAGGTTTCAGGTTGGCTCGGGCGGCGTAAACTGCAGCGGTGTAGCCGGCAGGTCCCGATCCGAGAATAATAAGTCGATGATGATTACTGCTCATTAGCTGGTTTCCCAAAAAGTGTTTACGAATTTGATGCGCATAATATGGGGTCAGGGGGCAAAGTAACAATTGCCTTAGTCAATATTAGGCATTGAAGATGCAAATCGTTGCTCAGGCGGCGATAATGACGAGCTATATAGCCATAGACTTAATGGAAATCGATTGAGTAAATCAAATAAAGCGCAAACCCTATCGGCGAACGAGGATCGTAGCAGTCGGATTCTTCGTGAAGGCGCGCTCATTCTCTGGGCCGTTTTGGCAATCTATCTATTGGTTGCATTACTAACATACAACGGCCAGGACCCGGGTTGGTCCCGCACCAGTACAACCGCCAGGGTGCAGAATGCCGGCGGTAGCCTCGGCGCCTGGTTGGCCGATTTCCTGCTGGTGATCTTTGGTTATCTTGCCTATCTGTTACCCTTCCTTGTAGCGCATCGGGTATGGAAGGTCTTCCGGTCGCATGCGACACCCGCCAAGGCTCTGGATTGGTCACTTATAGCACTGCGTGTACTGGGTTTTGTTCTGGTAATGAGCTGCGGTTGTGGAATTATCTATTTAAACCATCTGGCGGCAAGTAACTTGCCTCAGGGAGCAGCCGGTATTGTTGGCTATCTGGTGGGTGAAGCCAGTTTGAAGCTGCTTGGCTTTTACGGTTCCAACCTGGTTTTTCTTGCCGCTTTGCTCTTTGGTATTACCCTTTTTACCGGGCTTTCCTGGTTAAGGCTTTTTGATTCAACAGGCCGACTGGCGGTTTTTCTATGGAATAGGGCCTGCTTTCAGGTTCAGATTATTCGGGGCCGGTTACAGGAAAAACGCGAACGCAAAGCGGTTCAAAATAAACGTGAGCGTTCTTTGGAAACACATAAAGAAAAAACCGCTAAACGGGTGGCACCAAAGATACAACCACCACCTGCGAAACCCAAACCTTCGGAACGGGCGCAGACGGAGAAGCAGTCCTCCCTGTTTCAGGAAATACAGTCCGATAGTCTGCCAGCCCTGGGCTTATTGGATCCGGCGAGAGAGGAAGACAAACGCGGCTTCTCGGAAGAATCTCTTGAGGCGATGTCGAGGTTACTCGAACTCAAACTGCTGGATTTTGGTGTAGAGGCCGAAGTAGTGGCAGTAATGCCCGGGCCGGTTGTTACCCGCTTCGAGATTCAGCCTTCTGCGGGTACCAAAGCCAGCAAGATAACCAATCTGGCCCGGGACTTGGCCCGCTCTCTGGCCGTGATAAGTGTGCGTGTGGTTGAGGTTATACCGGGCAAATCGGTTATCGGTATCGAGATACCCAATGAAAACCGGGAGATAGTGCGGCTCAGTCAGGTTATTTCATCCTCTGAATACGAAGATTCCAAATCCAAGCTGACCTTGGCTTTGGGGCACGATATATCCGGTTCCACCGTGGTAGCAGATCTCGCGCGTATGCCGCATCTGCTGGTGGCAGGTACCACAGGTTCGGGTAAGTCCGTCGCGGTGAATGTGATGCTCCTGAGCCTTCTGTACAAATCTACTCCCGAGGATGTTCGTCTTATTCTGGTTGATCCAAAAATGCTGGAATTGGCCGTCTATGAGGGTATCCCCCATCTTTTAACCCCTGTTATTACCGATATGAAGGATGCAGCAAATGGTCTGCGCTGGTGTGTCGGTGAAATGGAGCGCCGCTACAAACTGATGGCGCAACTGGGTGTGCGTAATCTGGCAGGTTATAACCGCAAGGTGGAAGAGGCTATCGCGGCCGGGGAACCCATCAAGGATCCGTTTTGGAAGCCGGACGAAGTGGTTGGCCTTGATCAGCAGATGGCAGGTGAAGGTTATGAAGACGCTCCAATTCTGAACAAGTTGCCCTGCATTGTTGTGGTGATCGATGAATTTGCCGACATGATGATGATTGTCGACAAAAAGAAGGTAGAGCAGCTTATTTCGCGTATTGCCCAGAAAGCCAGGGCCGCAGGTATTCATCTTATTCTGGCTACGCAGCGTCCTTCGGTTGATGTTATTACCGGGTTGATCAAGGCAAATGTTCCCACTCGTATCGCTTTTCAGGTGAGTTCGCGCATCGATTCACGGACTATTCTGGATCAGGGTGGCGCTGAACAGTTACTGGGTCACGGCGATATGTTGTTCCTGCCGCCAGGCCAAAATACCACCATTCGGGTACATGGTGCTTTTGTCGATGATCATGAGGTGCATCGGGTTGTCGAGGCTTGGCAGCAACTGGGTGAGCCCGAGTACGTTGATGGAATTACCGATGAAGAATTAACCAAGTCTATTCCGGTGCCCGGTTTAACCACGGATTCCGAGGATGGAAATGCCGAAGAAAACGATGCGCTGTACGACGAAGCTGTTGAGTTTGTGTGTCAATCAAGAAAAGCTTCAATTTCTTCGGTACAGAGAAAGTTGCGTGTTGGCTATAACCGTGCAGCGCGCCTTATCGAAGCCATGGAAGCTGCCGGGGTGGTCACTGAGATGCAGCCAAATGGAAATCGTGAAGTTATTGCACCGGCTCCCAGAGATTAAAGCTATGAAGCGGTTTTTTTACCCTTTTTATATCCTGTTGTCTTGTCTTTCGTTTTGGAGTGTCGCCTCATGGACAAGCGCTCAGGAGCCAATTCTTATTCTTGAAGGAGTGGAGTCGGCTGCAGGAGAATTTGAGCAAATAATCCGAGAGCAAGACGGCTATGTAGTGGATCGTCAAACTGGAAGTTTTGTTATTCAGCGGCCGCGGCAATTGCGATGGCAAATCGCTGAGCTCGATCAGTTGCTGATAAGTGATGGGGAACAGTTGTATCTCTACGACGAACTTTTTCAACAGGTAGTGATTCGTCAATGGAGTTCTAATCCGGCTCAAAATCCTGCCGCTATATTGCTGGAAGAAAACGATCTTCAGGAGTGGGCTCGTATTGAGCAGCAAGGTCAGAACTACCTGCTAACTCCTTTTGAAGACCTTGGCTCTATTCTGGAGGTGCACCTGAGCTTCAGTACCGATAGTCAGGACTTCCCGGAACAATTAACCATCCTCGATGCGACGGGGCAAACGACTGAAATACGCTTTTCAGAAGTGCAAATAAATGGAGAGCATCCGGATGAGCTATTCCGGTTTCAAATACCCGCAGATGTTGAGGTGCTCTATGAATAAAAATATCCCCGGCAGAGAGAAGCTCCGATGAGCTTATGGGTTTTATGTGGGGTTGCCCTGGGTGGCGCTTTGGGAGCGAGCTTGAGGTATCTGACCGTTCAATTGGTTGAAACACCCACTGGCTTTCCTCTTGCGACACTCACAGTCAATATAATCGGCTCCTTTCTGATAGGCGTTTGTTATGTGCTGATAATGGAAAAAGCCATGCTTTCCGAACTCTGGCGACCAATACTTATGGCCGGTTTTCTCGGTGGTCTTACCACCTTCAGTGCCTTTTCCCTTGAGGCGGTTGTGCTTTTTGAAGATGGTCGTTGGCAGGTTGCCCTGAGCTATATTGTTTTCAGTATGGTTTTCTGTATTGTGGCGGCATTTTCGGGCATGCAACTGACCCGGGCGCTTTGAAGCGAATAGTAAATTTAACCAATATTAGGAGTATAAATGCTTGACCCCAGACTTGTGAGGCGGGAACCGGAGTTGGTTGCTGCCAAGTTGGCAAAACGCGGGTTTCATCTCGACCTGGACAAGCTGGCCGCACTTGAGGCCAAGCGACGTGAAGTACAGCTCTCGACAGAAGCACTACAGGCTGAGCGCAATAGTCGCTCCAAGGCTATTGGTCAGGCCAAGGCAGCAGGTGAAGATGTTGCACCACTGTTGGCTGCTGTTGGTGAATTGGGAGAAAAACTCAGTGAAGCCAAGGCTGATCTGGATGCGGTGCAACAAGCTCTGGAAGAACTGTTATCCGAGGTGCCCAATATTCCCGATGATGAAGTGCCCGAAGGCAAAACCGAGGCAGACAATATTGAAGTTCGCCGTTGGGGTGAGCCTCGAAAATTTGATTTTGAAATCAGGGATCATGTGGATCTCGGTAATAATCTGGATCAGCTCGATTTTGAAACAGCAGCCAAATTAACCGGCTCACGTTTTGCTGTTATGCGTGACGGCATTGCGCGACTGCATCGAGGGCTGATTCAATTTATGCTCGACATCCATATCGAAGATCACGGCTATAAGGAGATCTACGTTCCCTTTATCGTCAATGCCGACTCCCTTTACGGCACTGGGCAGCTACCCAAGTTCGCTGAAGACCTGTTCAAACTTGAACACGAGCAGGATTTTTACCTGATCCCGACCGCTGAAGTCCCTGTCACCAATACAATGCGTGACAAAATCCATGAAGGTGATTTGCCGCTCCAGTATGTTTGCCATACACCTTGTTTTCGAAGTGAGGCGGGCAGTTACGGCCGCGATGTCAGGGGTATGATTCGTCAGCATCAGTTTGAAAAAGTGGAATTGGTGCAGTTTGTCGAGCCGCAACAATCAGATTTGGCACTGGAGGCTTTGGTGGGGCATGCCGAACGTATATTACAGCTTCTGCAACTGCCCTATAGAACGGTTATTCTCTGCGGTGGCGATATTGGTTTTGGTGCAGCGCGTACCTATGATATTGAGGTCTGGTTACCCTCGCAGGAGACCTATCGGGAGATCTCATCCTGTTCAAATTATCGCGATTTTCAGGCGCGAAGAATGCAGGCACGATATAGAAATAAAGAGTCTGGCAAACCGGAATTACTCCATACATTAAACGGTTCAGGTTTGGCCATAGGACGTACTCTGATTGCCATTCTTGAAAATTACCAGCAAGAGGATGGCAGCATCCTTATCCCTGATATTTTGCGTTCCTATATGCGCGGGATGACACATATCACGGCTAACAGCTGAGTGTGGTAATGAAATCCTTCCCCTTTTTCTTCAAGCTTCAGGGTCTTTCCTGCTTGGTTGTTGGAGGTGGGGAAGGGGCACGCCACAAGGCCAGTCTACTCCACAGGGCTGGAGCAAATATAACTCTGGTGGCGGATCAGCTTTTGCCCGCCACCCGACAGTTTGTCAGCGACAACCGGCTAAAGCACCTGTCAGTTGGTTATGAGCCTGAACAGCTGCAAGGTATGCGCCTTGTTATTGCTGCCGCAGATGCGGATTTGAACCGGGAAATTGCCAAGGATGCCCGTGCCAGAGGCATTTTTGTCAACGCGGTGGACATGCCAGAAATAAGCGACTTCTATTTTCCCTCTATTGTTGACCGCTCTCCGATCAGTATCGC
>JBFHKI010000002.1:0-28181 GCA_041595415.1 Pseudomonadales bacterium
GAATTCGTTTTGTAGCTGGTTGGCTAGCTCGGCCCACTGCTCTGCCAGAGGGCGGTGGTAGATAAGAGTGACCAGAACTTGTCCAGAAAGCGTCGACAAAAACTCGATGCTAAATAAACGATGTTTTAATTCGGGTAGCTGATTCAGACGCCACATCAGTTTGGGCATTAACTCTGCGATTACCGGAGCTGCCGGCGCGAAACTTTCCAGACAATAGAGTTCTTTTGTGCCGGGTTTGTACATGGCGTAATTGGCCCGGTCGCCCTCGTGCCACACGCGAAACTCTACACGTTGCCGATAGCCGCTTTCCGCCGAGGTTACTTCGGCAGGTGCGACTTCGGAAAAGGGTGACAGCAACTCGCGCAGGCGCTGGAGTTTTTCGTCAAATTGTTTCTGGTAGGTATCGGTCAAGGTTTGCGGATTTTCGTAAAAGGCCGCAAGTATAGGTGATTCGGCGATTAATGGCTTTTGCGGAAAGTAAAGGTTGCCGACGAAAATCTTCTTCTCTGCAGGATTTCCAATAGCTATAGGCGTAATATTCCTGAAGGGCACCTTTGAAGGAGGCTTCTATGAAAATCAAATTACTAATGTTGCTTGGTCTGTCGATTCTTTTGACTTCCTGTGCATCCAACAGGGGACTTCCGGGCGATTCCGGGGTCATTGTGGACACCAAGGGCGTTGATATGAGTGCTTACCAACAGGATATGGCTGAATGTCAGGCGCTTGCAGATCAGGTGCCAGTTGGCGAAAGAGCTGCTACCGGCGCAGTTGTGGGGGCGGTAGTGGGTGGAACAATTGGCGCTATCGTTGGTGATGGCCGAGGAGCAGAACGCGGTGCCGGTGTTGGTGCTGTCAGCGGTACGCTCAGAGGTGCCAGCAGTGGACTAAGTGAAGAAGACCAGGTGCTGAAACGTTGTCTGCAGGGGCGTGGTTACCGGGTTCTCAACTGATACCGGTAACCCGCGTTCGCGGCAGAAAATCTTCTGCCGCGATGTTTTGTCTAGATCTATCTAGATATCGGCTTCGGCGGCTGCCAGCGCTTCTATCTGTCGACGTAAACCTTCCAGGTTATAACCTGCAGCGGCGGCACTTGCCATTATTGCTGCCGTGGGGATTTTACCTGCGTTAGCCATAGCCCAGAGCATGGTGCTGCGGGTGCCACTTCGGCAAAAGGCCAGAACCGGTTTTTCGGCTGCATCTATCAGGGCTTTAAAGTCCGCTACATCGTTAAAGGTGATGGCACCAGAGACAACGGGTTGGGATTTGTAAGCCAGTCCGGCGGCTTCTGCGGCTTGTTGTACTTCAGCAATACTTGGCTGTCCCGGTTCTTCGTTATCCGGACGGTTGTTGATGATGGTTTTAAAACCCTGTTGTGCCAGAGTTGTGGCGTCAGCGGGATCAATTTGCGGAAGAACCGCGAGGTCATCGTCGAGATATTTTGGCTGCATAATGGATATCCTTTTATACCTTGGCTGTAAATTTTTCTGAATGGGCGGTGCCCCGGACCTGTGTTAGAGGCAATTTTTCGGTTTAGGCAATCCGGCCAAGCGCGCCACCATTTTGGCAGGGCTGGCACCAAATAGCTTCATCAAATAGATGCTTTTTGCCTTGCTTTGATCCAGTCGGGATTTTGTTTCACTTACCAGCGCTCGCATCGAGGGCGGTTCATTACCCTCGGCACAGTAATCTCTCACCAGTGAGATTATTTCCCAGTGAGCTTCGCTGAGGTTCACTCCATGAGCCTGGCCAATCGTTTCCGCCACTTCCGGATTCCACAGATCGGCATCCACAAGGAACCCCTCTGGATTGGTTTGGATCAAAATGCCGTTAACTTGAATTGCCATAATAAAAAAATCCCGGTCTGGGCCGGGATTAGAAGTCAGGAATAAAGCTTCTGTCTAGTCGTTGGACAATCCAAGCAAGGAAAGTAATGACAAAAAGACGTTGTAGATGCTGACAAAGAGCGTCACGGTGGCGCTGATATAGTTGGTTTCGCCTCCGTGGATAATGGCGCTGGTTTGCCACATCATCAGACCGCTGCTCAAGATAAGGAACATACAGCTGACCGCCAGTGCCAGACCCTGAATTTGCAGGAAGACGTTAGCGATGCTGGCGATAAAGGCCACCAGAATGCCGGTCATAAGAAACCCGGTGATGAAGTTGAGGTTCTTTTTGGTCGTCAGTACATAGGCTGAAGAGGCAAAGAAAATAGCGGCAGTGCCACCCAAGGCCAGAGCTATGGGTTCAAAACCGATGCTGGCCATATAGAAATTGAGGATCGGTGCAAGGGTCAAGCCAAGCCATCCGGTCAAAGCAAACACCCAGACCAAACCCCAGGAGTTGTTTTTGTTTTTCTCAACTGCAAAGAGAATGCCGATGTAGGGCAGCAGCATCCACAGGCCCAAATAGGGCATGTTCATGGCCATGCCAATAACGGCACACAGGGCACTGAAACTTAAGGTCATGCCCAACAAAAAGTAGGTGTTTCGCAACACCTTGAGCGCACCGGCATCAACCTCCGAGGCGGCGGTTGTGGTACGGCTTGCAAGGTTGTAATCGGACATTAGTGATTTCTCCTGTAATTGCCAAAATACTTGTTTTGAGTATTGGTGGCAGGCGGTTGGAATTCAAGTCTGCTGTGCTGAAATTAATACTTTAATTAATGGGGTTCAACGGTGCTAAGGGCTGTTTCGGATCTTCGCTGCCGCTTGATTTTTTACGCATATCTTTCAGCTCTGTGCGCAGTCTGCCTAAATCTTCAGGTGGCTGGCCCGAAGCGCCGTAGATGGATTGTTCCAGTTCCTCTAGTTGCTGTGCAGCTTCGGGTGACAATTTTTTCGACAGCCTTTGCAGAGGCGAAGCGGTTTCCGCGGGCCAGGCTGCACGGCACCAATTTTCCAGACTGCGGCGCATCTGTTGGGCGGAATGACTTTTCAGATCTTTCTGTAACTGGTTCCAGGCCTGTTGTTCCTGTGATTTGTGCGAGTCGCTGTGCTTGGGCTGCGGTCGGTTTGAGGAGGGACGGCGGAGTAACAATAAGCTGGCCAATATAACTGACAGCAAGGCGAACAGTATCGTGCTCCACAACCATACAGATGAGAATATTGAAGGCGTCGGGTTTGGCGCACTGGTGGTGAGTGGCTGATCGGCAAAGTTTTCCGGCGGTGCCAGCGAAGCTGTGGATTCGGCTTCCAGAACATTGACGGTACGGGCGGGTAAAACGGCGTCTTTCCAGACCGATTCATCGCTATCCCACCAGGGAATGCGTATTTCGGGCAAGGTCACGGGGCCGGCCTGGGTGGGAACTATGGCCGCCGATTCACGGCGCACTCCGATCAGGTATTCCTCATCCGTCTGGGTGATAAGCTCGGGTTGGTCGGCGTAGACTTTAAACTGGTCACTGGCCATCCGGTTCAGGGGCGGGATGGTTTCCGGCTTCTGGGCGAAGGCGATTACAGCAATACTGCGTGTTATAGGCTCACCAACCTTGAATTCGGGAGTATTGGCGGTCGAGCCGGGCCACTCTTCTTCAATCCGGACCTCTCGGGCAGGGAACCAGTACTGACCTGTAGGTGCCGGTTTTACCTCTATGCTAGCACTGGGGCTGCGAGCCAGGGTTCGTTGACCACTGCCGCCCAAGGCATCAAATATACTTCGGGTTGAGCCGATGATGCCGCTGAATAACTGGCCTGGGATTTCCAGAGTGCCTGGCTGGTTGGCAAAAACAGCGTAGGTCCATTCATTAACCTGCCAGGTGGTGCCGTTTACGACTTCAGAATATTGATTCTGATCCAGTGCGGTTACATCGGCACCCTCAATGACCAAGCTGTCGCCAGACAGGTTGCTTAATTGGGGCGCAGCTATCAGGCGGACTGTTACCAGCAACTGCTGCATGGCAGTTATCGAATAGTCGCTGACTTCCAGCTCAACACTCAATGGCTGGCTGCGCGGAGCACTGGCGCCGCCTTCTTCGACCTCAATGGTAATAGCTTCACTGAAGTTTCCGTCGATCTGGAAGCTGGGAATGAGAGCGGTGCCCGTGCGTTTCGGCAGCAATACCAAAGTCCAGCGTGTGGAGACATCCTGACGGCCATTAATGATGCTGACCTGCGATGCCGTCGAGGTATTGAGGATTTCGAAATCCTGCTCAAGAGCTGACAAATCCAGACGGCGACTATCCACCTGCTGGTCATATTCCAGCACCAGATTCAGGGTTTCGTTCAAGCCCATACGATTGCGGTCGGTACGGCTGACCAGATTGTCTGCCCAACCGAGTTGGGCGGTTAATATCAATATAAGAGCGATAAATAAAGCGCTTGATTTCACTAGTATCTCTGCTCCTCGTTTCCGGATGTGGGTGGCAGGAATCGGCGCTGTTGCTGATACAGCTGTGATTCGTATTCGAATTTGCGACGCAGTAAACCACTGGGATCATCGGGTATAGCCCGTAACCACTGTTCACTTGCATCGGATAAATCTTCCGGTTGCACTTCGGACAGGCTGGCTGTCTCGCTCTGTGCTTCCTGGTCGGTGTCTTGCCCGGATTCCTCTGGTGATTGAGTCTCTTGTTCTGCTTCCTCTTCACCCTGTTCCGGTTGAGGCTGTCCGGCGTCTTGTTGGGCCTGCTGATTCTCTGCGTCGGATTGTTCTGGTTCGGCGGGTTGTTGCTGGCCTTCCTGCTCCTGCTGGTCGCCCGATTCGGAGCCCTGTGAATCTTGCGATTGGGATTGTTCTGAACCCTCTTCGGAATTTTGTTCCGATTCCTGATTCTGTTGGCCCTGTTCGCCGTTTTGTTGCTGTTCCTGCTGTTCCTGTTCTTGCTGCTGTTGTAGCAGTTGCTCTACCAGGTCGCGATTGATACGGGCGTTTTCATGTTGCGGGTTTTGTTCGACAAAACGGTTGAGGTTTTCCAGGGCTTCCTGCAGTTGGCCAGCTCGTGCCTGGCTGGTACCCAGATTGTACAGAGAGGTGTCTTCCGATTCCTGGAGTTGCTGCAGTGCGGTCTCAAAGTCTTCTGCCTGATAGGCGGCATAACCTTTCCATTCACCCGGTTCAAACAGTTCGGCTGCCTCGTCCACCTGACCTTCTTGCAATGCCCTATAGGCCTGCTGGTCTTTGGTCAGCCACAGATCCTGCCAGATTCCTGCCTCGGCTTTGGGGGCAGGCCATCCCAGCACCAGAACAAGGGGAAGGCAGAACAAAAAGTCGCGCCGGAACGCCGTCAGGGCCAGAGGTATCAGCAGAATAATTAGCCAATACCCGGCGTCGTGCCAGCTGTCATAGCTGGTTTCCAACTCGGTATCTTCGGCGGCTCTGGGTTCTTCGATTTGGGCCAGCAGGTAGTTGATATCCGAATCGTCAGCTTGCAGTTCGATATAGCGGCCACCGGAGCGCCCGGCCAATATTTGTAACTCGTTGCGATTCAGTCGGGCCAGAACAATATCGCCTCGGCGGTCGCGTAAGAAGTTACCACCGCCGAGCGGGATAGGAGCACCTTCAATACTGCCAACGCCCAGGATAGAGAGTTTGACCCCGGCAGGCAGTATGTCATTAAGCGTTTTTTGCGCTTCAGGGGTAATACCGTCGGTTACCACCAGTAAATGGCCGTAATCGGCATAACCCGAAGCCGTCAATAACTCCCGCCCCAGTTCCACTGCGGCTTCAATATTGCTGCCGGTTTGTGGCATAACCGCGGGGTGCAGCGCCGACAACAGGGCTTCGATAGTACTGCTGTCGTCTGTCAGCGGGCTGACCCGATGCGCACTACCCGAATAGGCTACCAGTGCGGTTTGTCCATCTTGGCGCAGACGCAAGAGGTCGGCAATCTTCAGCCGAGCCCGAACCAGCCGGTCAGGCTGTATATCCTGAGCCAGCATGGATGGGGACAGGTCAAAAAGAATAACCAGAGGTGAGATGTTTTCACTGGTGGGAACCGGTCGCATTTCCCAGCTGGGGCCGGCCAGAGCCAGGCAACAAATTACTCCGGCAAGACTGAACATCAGAGGGTGTTTTCCACCCTGGTTGTCGCCGTTGCGGATCAATAGTTTCAACTTGTTGGCGGCGATATAACGCGACCAGTTACTGGAGGTTTTCAGCCGGGGAATCATCAGTGCGATGATCAATACCAGAGGAATTAGCAAAAGGAAGTCCGGCCGCAGAAAATGAAAGTCGCTCATTGTCGGGCGCTCCTCATACTGCGTGTTGCATTATCGAGAATGGCCAGAAGAGCCCATAGCAAGGTCAAGCCAATGGCCAGACTCAAAGGCCAGTGGAACAAACTTTTTTGGGGTCGGAAGGTCACGTCTTCTGGAACTGGTTCCAATTGGTCCAGCAACTGATAGATATCCTGCAGCTCTTCCGGGTTACGTGCCCGGAAGTACTGTCCGCCAGTAGTCTCGGCGATGTAGATCAGGGTGTCTTCGTCGAGATCGGCGGAGGGGTTTACCTGCCGCGCCTGGCCGAAGAAGCCGCTGACCAGTTTACTGTCCGCCCCGATACCAACTGTGTGAATGCGAATACCGGCCTCGGCGGCAACCTTGGCCCCCTGCGCCGGATCGGTGCCCGCAGTATTGGCGCCGTCCGTCAGCAGAATAACTACACGACTCTCGGTGGGTCGGTCGCGAAGGCGCTTCACCGCCAGGCCGATGGCATCGCCAATGGCGGTAGCATTGCCGGCAAAACCGGGCTGGGCTTCCAGAAGTTGTGCTTCTACCGTGTCGCGGTCAAAGGTCAGGGGTGTCTGTAAATAACCCTGTTGGCCAAAGAGAATCAGACCGAGGCGGTCACCTTCGCGGCGTTGAACAAAATCACTGACCACCGCTTTTACAGCGTCAACTCTGGTTACATAACTGCCGCGGATCAACATATCGTCTTCGCGCATACTCTGGGAAATATCCACAGCCAGCAGCAGGTCTCGCCCGGCCTGGGGAACAGGTACCGGTTCCCCTATCCAGGTTGGTCTGGCCAAAGCGGTAATCAGGCTTGTCCAGATCAGTAGGGCGCAGAGAAGGCGCAACCAACTGCGGCTGCGGTTGTTACCGCTTTGGTCCTGAAGTCGAACCAGCTGTTGGTAGAGAGGATAACGCAGGGCGGGGCGGGCCGAGGCTTGTGTGCGCTGCAGCAGTCGCATCAGCAGCGGCAGTGGCAGGAGCGCAAAAGCCCAGGGCCAGATCCACTCAAGCACGGTGAACCTTCCTGAGGCGATCAACCAGAAGATCGAGAGATAACATCACTTCTTCGACATCAATCTGAGGTTGAGGCTGATAGATGGCAGAGGTAAAGGGGTCGAGCTCGGTAGCGTTCAGTTCGGGGGCCACTTCGGACAGATAGCTGCGCCAGGCTTGGCCACTGAGTGCGGCAACTTGTTCAGTACCCTGATAGTTGGCGGCCAGTCGCTTGAGAACAGCGTTTACCTCTTGCAGAAACTCCGAACGCGCTGCGGCGGAAGGGTCTTTGTCCAAGTAAGCAGTATAGGCGTTCCGTATGGCCACTCTTGCCGAGCGGGCGGCGGCACCATGTAAATAACTGCGGATTGTCAGGAACAGTGCAGTGATCAGACCAGCGACAAGCAGGCAGGCCAATATCCACCATCCCGGAGCCGGTGGCCACCAGCTGATAGCGGTGGGCGTGTCGAGGTTGCGCAATTGGGATAACAGATCTTCCGGGTTCATCTGGGATAGTGTTTGCGCAATACCGCCAGGGGGATATCTGTGGTGGTGGCCGAAATGAGTCCGGCCCTGGCCAGGCTGGCGGCACTGACCAACTGTTCATTCTGGTGTTTGAGGTGTGATTGCAGGCGTTTGACCGTGGATTGGTCTAACACTACTTCAGTCTCGACCTTACCATCCGTCAGCCGGGTTCGACCCACCGCCGGAATCTCGCTTTCCAGAGGATCAAGAACACGAATCAGGGTGATGTCGGCATGGCGTCCAATCAGACTGAGTGCGCGCTTGGCCTCTTCGTTAAAATCGAGGAAGTCGCTGATAACAAAAAGCGCGGTACCCGGACGCACCAATCTTTGGCACTCGGTCAACATGGCGGCCATATCGGTGACAACTTCATCTGCGTGCTGACTGCCCGGGAGTTGGTGGTTATAGTTATGCAGTTCGCGAATAAAACTTACCACCGAATGGCGAGAGCGTTTGGCGCGGAAATCGGTTTCTGTTGTGTCGCCGACAATTTGTCCACCAATGCGATCACTGCCTTCAAGGGCAGCCCAGGCCAGGATGGAGGCTATCTCGGCGGCAAATACCGATTTGAAAAGTTTCTGCGAACCAAAAAACATATTGCTGCGCTGGTCAACCAGTATATGAACCGGACGCTCACGTTCCTCCCGGAATATTTTTGTATGAGCGGTTCCGGTGCGAGCCGTAACGCGCCAGTCTATGGTTCGCACGTCGTCACCCGGGGCGTAGAGGCGTGCTTCTTCAAACTCCATACCGCGGCCTCGAAACCGAGATCGCGACTCACCCTGCATTCGGGCTCGCGCAGGTTTGCGGCTGAACAGGTCTATATCCTGAGCCAATTGCCGGGCACCCAGTAACCGTGCCATATCGGTATAACTACCGTAGCTGTCGGACTGGATATCCTTTGATGTGGAGCGGTTGAACATCAGTTAATTAACCAACCGCAACCCGTCGAATCAATTCGTCGATAACCTGATCGGTGGTTACACCGTCCGCCTCGGCTTCGTAACTGAGAATCAGGCGGTGACGCATACAATCATGCAGTACCGATTGCACGTCGTCCGGTGACACAAAATCGCGACCGGACAGCCAGGCATTGGCACGGGCGCAGCGGTCAATGGCAATGGTCGCCCGGGGGCTGGCACCATATTCCAGCCAACTGCTGAGCTTGTCGTTGTATTTTTCCGGTTGTCGGGTAGCCAAAACCAGTTGTATCAGATATTCCTCAACGGCTTCTGCCATATGCACTTTGAGCACATCCTTGCGTGCCTGCAAAATACTTTGCTGGCTGATTTCGCTGGTGGGTGCCGGGCTGCTTTGCAGGGCTTCTCCACGGGCCAAGGCCAGTATCTGTTTTTCCGAGCCGTGGTCCGGATAGCCAATGCTGACGTGCATCAGAAAGCGGTCGAGCTGAGCTTCGGGCAGCGGGTAGGTTCCCTCCTGTTCAATAGGGTTTTGGGTAGCCATTACCATAAAGATTTGTGGCAGGGGGTAGGTTTCCCGGCCGACGCTGACCTGGCGTTCAGCCATGGCTTCCAGCAGGGCCGCCTGTACTTTGGCGGGTGCCCGGTTGATTTCGTCGGCCAGTACCAGACTGTGGAAAATAGGGCCGGGTTGAAATTCGAAAGTACCGTTTTGTGGCCGGAATATTTCGGTGCCGGTTATATCGGTTGGCAGCAGATCCGGGGTGAACTGAATACGCTGGAATTCTCCTTCGACACCATCGGCCAGGGTTTTTACCGCTTTGGTTTTTGCCAGGCCCGGTGCGCCTTCTACCAGCAAGTGTCCATCGGCCAGGAGTGAGATCAATAGTCTGTTTACCAGATGTTGCTGGCCGACAATTTGACTGCTCATCCAGCTTTCGAGTTTTTTAAATTCTTCAATCAAAACCGATAGTCTCCCATATTGAGATGGTCATTAAGTTCGCTGTGGATTCTGTTTTCTGAAGATATGGCGCAGGTAAAAAAAATCAAGCCAGATCTTGGATCTATTCATACTTCCGTTCTGGTTATAAGCCTGTCGCTTCTCAGGCTGACAATAGTACATCGCATCACTGTTCTGTGCTTGACCGGTTTTCCCTGTTTCGAGCTTTGAACGGCACAGATAGTGCTTTTCTGTGCCTAATAGACATGGTTCTGGTGTGAATAGTTCAGTAAGCTAGGCGACTTCTTTAAAGTTGCTCTTGATCAATATCCAATGTATCCACTAATTCGCCCACTGCTCTTTAGCCTCGACCCGGAAAGAGCGCACTCGGTCTCTATGACCGGGCTTGAGTTGGCCCACAAAACCGGCCTTTCTCATCTGCTCTATCCCTCAGTCAGCAAACCTGTAGAGTTAATGGGGTTAAATTTCCCCAACCGGGTCGGGTTGGCAGCCGGGCTGGATAAAAACGGTGATCATATCGATGCGCTGGGTTCTCTGGGTTTCGGATTTATCGAAATTGGTACCGTAACGCCGCGTCCACAGCCCGGCAATGCCAAACCGCGACTGTTCCGCCTGCCCCAGGCGAATGCCATTATCAATCGCATGGGTTTTAATAACCTGGGGGTGGAGCACCTGGTCGAGCGCGCTGCACGGCGCAAGTTCCCTGGTGTGTTGGGTATCAATGTTGGTAAAAACTTTGATACACCCCTGCAAAATGCAGCGGAAGATTATCTGCAATGTATTCGCGCCGCCTATTCAAGAGCCGATTATCTGACAGTGAATATTTCCTCACCCAACACTCCCGGTTTGCGTGATCTGCAAAGCGGCGATGAGCTTAGACAGCTTTGTCAGACACTGGTGGCTGAGGTGCGCAAGCTCAATCAACAACTGAACAGAAAGGTGCCACTGCTGGTAAAAATTGCTCCCGATATCGATACCGACCAAGTGCGTCACATGGCCGATACTTTTGTTGCCACTGGTGTTGATGGTGTCATTGCGACCAATACCACACTGGAACGTCAGGCGGTTGCCAACCTGAAACACGGTCAGGAGCAGGGCGGTCTAAGCGGAGCACCGGTGCGTGAACTGTCCACCAAGGTGATTAGCCAACTGAGCGAACACTTGAAGGGCGAGATACCTATTATCGGGGTCGGCGGTATAGAAACGGCCGAACATGCCAAACAAAAAGTCGAAGCCGGAGCGGATCTGGTGCAGATCTATAGCGGGTTTATCTATCGTGGCCCAGCCATGATCTCTGCCATTGCCAAAGCCCTGTGAGCGGCGGGGGGGAGGCTATGCAATTTTTTCTTTCCTGCGCGCGCGGGCTGGAACCTCTGGCAGAAGCGGAACTGAATTCTCTTGGCGCCTCTGATGTGCGGCCCACCGGAGCCGGTGTCTGGTTTGGCGACAGTCTCGAACAGGCCTATCGGGCCAGTTTATGGAGTCGGGTCGGTAGCCGGGTTTTGCTCCCTCTGTTTGAAACCGATGCCACACCGGACAGCTTGTACGATGCGGCAATCGACTTTGACTGGGCACAGCATATGCCGGCCGGTTGTCGGCTGAAAATCGATTTCAGCGGCACCAACGGACAGATTCGGGACAGCCGTTTTGGAGCACTTAAACTCAAGGATGCCATTGTGGATTGGCACCGCAAAGCCGGTTTGGCCGAACCCTCGCTGGAAAATAGCGAAGTGGATATCAGCCTGTCGGTTCGTCTGGCCAAAAAACGTATTTCGGTGGCGCTGGACCTGAGCGGTGAAGGGCTGCACCGGCGCGGATATCGCAGCCGTCAGGGTATTGCTCCTCTGCGGGAATCACTGGCGGCGGCTCTGCTGATGCGTGCCAATTGGCCACTTTTGGCCAGCCAGGATAAAGATCTGATAGATCCTATGTGTGGCAGCGGCACTCTGGTAATTGAAGCTGCTTTTATGGCGACGGACAGGGCCCCGGGGCTCAAGAGGACAGGCTGGGGCTTTGATCAGTGGCCGGGGCATAACAGCGACCTGTGGCACAAATTGTTGGGTGAGGCGCAGCAGCGTTTCGATACCGGGCGCTCCCGTTACCAAGGTCGCATCTGCGGCATGGATATAGATACCCGGGTGCTTAGGGTGGCTCGTGACAATGCGTCCTCCGCCGGTATTCAGGATCTGGTCAGCTTTGAACGCGGCGATATGCGTCAACTCAGCCCGCCACCAGAAACCACCGGCTTGATTATTGCCAATCCGCCCTACGGGGAAAGGCTTGGTGACCGGGCGCAGGCTGAAGAGTTATATCGTCAGTTTGGCCAGAGGTTGAGCGGCGGGTTTGAGGGTTGGCAGGCGGCTATTCTGGCCCCCTCGGCTGATTTTGGTCGCTTGCTGGGTATGCACAGTCACAAGCATTACCGGGTGACCAACGGCAAGCTGGACTGCCTGTTTTATCTGTTTGATATTCAGGCCGGAGTTGAGTTGGCCCCGGCAACGGACAGGGCTCCTTCGGAAGGTGCCCAGATGGTGGCTGCCCGTATTCGCAAAAACCGCGCTCGATTGAAGTCCTGGTTAAAGCGTTCCGGCGTGCAAAACTACCGTGTTTATGATGCAGACATTCCCGAGTATTCCGCTGCTGTGGATGTTTATCAGGTACTTGATCCGGATGGTCCGGAGCAGCGCTTTGTTGTACAGGAATATGCAGCACCTGCCGAGATTGACGAAGGCAAGGCCAAGCACCGCTTCAACGAGCTTTGCACAGGTGTGCAACTGGCCTTCGATGCAGATGAAGCGCAAATCCTTCGCAAGACCCGCCAGCGGCAGAAAGGCAGCTCTCAATATCAAAAAGCCGAAGACGTCAGTGCCAATGAATATCGGATATCCGAAGGGCCAGTACAGGCGCTGGTGAATTTTGAGGGCTATCTGGATACCGGGTTGTTTCTGGATCATCGTCCGGTGCGTCGCTGGCTGTTCGAGCAAGCCAAGGGCAAAAGATTCCTCAACCTGTTTTGTTATACCGCGGTGCCGAGCTTGCACGCCGTCGCCGGTGGAGCAAAGGAATCACTGAGCCTGGATATGTCCAATACCTATCTGGATTGGGCGCGCCGCAACTATTTGCTTAACAAGGTCGATGTCTGGAAACATCTGCTGAAGCGGGTCGACTGTGTTGAGTGGTTGCAGCAGGAGGTAGGGGATAGTGGCCTGTTTGATCTTATCCTGCTCGATCCGCCGACCTTTTCCAACTCCAAAAAAATGGAGGGAACCCTCGATATCCAGAGAGACCAACTGAGCCTGGTTCAGGGCGCCATGAAACGTCTTGCGCCTGGTGGCACTCTGGTTTTTTCCAATAATCTTCGGCGTTTTCGACTGGACGAGCAGATTGCCAGGCAATATCAGGTTGAGGATTTTCACGCCGCGTCTCTCGATCCGGATTTTCAGCGTAATCCGCGTGTACACCAGTGCTTTCTGATACGTCATGGCAGCAGTTGAGTTAATTCTCTATACCGGCCCGCATTGCTCGCTGTGCAAAAAAGCTGAGGAATTGCTATACAACCAGGGTATCTCGGCCTTTGCGCGGGTGGATGTGACCTCCAGTCTGGAGTTGAAAAAAAACTATGGCCTGAAAATTCCGGTGTTGTGCCGCACGGATTTGCAGCAGGCGCTGTACTGGCCTTTTGATGAGCAGCAGTTGATCAGCTATCTGCAGCAGCCGGCAGATTAAAAAAATCTCTGGCGTTCTGGCTGGTTTGCCGGGCAATCTCAGCCGCATTTAACCCATAACATTGGGCTACTTTTTCTACCACCCAGGTCAGATAGCGCGGTTCATTGCGGCGCGATCCCGGCTTTGGCTGGATATTTCTCGGCAGCAGATAAGGCGCATCGGTCTCCAGCATTAGACGTTGCAAGGGGATGTCGGCAACCAGCCGTGCCAGTTCAAGCCCCCGGCGCTCATCGCACACCCAACCCGTTATACCGATATACAAGTCCAGATCCAGATAGGCATAGAGGGCTTTTTTTGAACCGGTAAAGCAATGGATAACTGCCCGGTCATACTGGTCGCGGTAGTTGCGCAGAATATCTATCTGGGTCTCGAAGGCGTCGCGCTCGTGCAGAAAGATTGGTAATCCGGAGTTGCAAGCCAGTTCGATCTGCGCCTCAAAGGCTTTGATCTGTTCTGCCGGAGTAGAAAAATTGCGGTTGAAATCCAGACCTGTTTCCCCCACGGCAACCACCTCGGGAGCCTCGAGCAGGGCAGCGATTTCAGTTGCCACCTGGGTATTCCAGCCCGAAGCATCGTGAGGGTGAACACCCGCGGTGGAAAAAAGCTGTCCCGGATATTGGCTGGCAAAGTCTTGACATATCTGTCTGGATTTTCGGCTGCCTTCCAGATCAGTACCGGTCAGTACCATGGCCTCGATGCCGGAGGCAAAGGACTGTTGCACTACCTCCGGCCGGTCTTTGGCGAATTGGCTACTGGTTAGATTAACGCCTATATCGATCATGACGAACTATCGGTGCTCAGGAAGAGGGCTGCGTCAACCTGTTCCAGAGGGGATACTTCACCCAGTTTGTTGGCGTATATGGCCGAGAACATCATCAGGTTTTTGACATAGCTTTTGGTTTCTTCGAAGGGAATGGTTTCCAGCCAGACGTCTAGCGGCAGGTCGTCGCGGCCGTTGCGTAGCCAACTGTTAACCCGGGCAATTCCGGCATTGTAGGCTGCCGAGGCATAGATGGGGTTATTGCCAAATTGACGAAAAGCGCGGTCCAGATAGCTGGTTCCCAGGCGCACGTTGTACTCCGCCGAGATAAGTTGTTCTTCCTGATAACGTACACCCAGGCTGCGTGCGGCTTCACGGGCGGTGGAAGGCATAAGTTGCATAAGGCCTCGTGCACCCGCTCCGGAACGGATATCGCGGGAAAAATTGCTCTCTTGCCGGGACAGGGCATAGATCCAGCTGAGGGGTAGATCAAATTCTGTGGAAGCGGCCAGATAGGCATCGGGATAGCTGAAGGGGAAGCGCAATTCGAGGTAGTCCCAAGCCTTGGCGGTGATAGTGGCCTGTATTGAAAAATAGGGCAGGTTTTCGCTGGCCGCCCAACGTGAAGCCTGCAACAGTTCCTGGCGGTTCAGGCCCCGGGTTGCATGCTCCCAGGTGAGGCGAGCGTTATTGAAATACTCAACCCGTTCCAATTCCGCCGCTCTTTGCCAGTCCTCTAAACGGGCTTCCGGTATTGTGTTGATGTCGAGGGGCGGGGCGATTCTTTCCGCCAGATTGAAGGGTTGATCGACAATCAGACTGGCCAAAAAACCGTAGTAATCGCGACGCGATTGGATCTGCTCGTAAAAAAGGTTACCTGACAGGCCGATCTGGTTCATGGCCCGAGCTCGCCAGTAGGTCCAGCGAGCCAGTTCCTGTTGCTCGTTAGGCATTAAATCGAGCCAGTCAAGCAGCTCTTGCCAATCCAGTCTTGCCAGGCTGTCCAGTGCGGCCGCTTCAAAATCTTCCTGGCGCAACAGCGGACGATTCTCAAGGGCAAACTGGAAAAGGTCGTCACGCCTGTGGGTATCTTTGAGTTCTTCAAACAGAGCTTCAAGGCTGTAGTCGAGATCGGTCTGGGTTAAAACTTGGGCATCGCGGTATCGGGGCCAAAGCGCAAGTGCCTGATTGATATCCTTGACGGCCAGGTTTCTCAGGCCTTGGGCAATAACAGCGGAATAGGCCGGGCCGCCCTCAACAAAGGATTCGACATTTTCCAGCACCTCGGGATTTGAACGGATGGTTTGATAGGCGCGTACCCGCAGCCGGATCTGGTCGTCGTGGATGATATTGGACAGGTAGGTGGAGAAGCGCACTTCACCTTCACGGCGGGCGAGAATATAGCGCTGCCAGATATATTCTTCACTGAAGGCTGGGGAACGGCGCCAGCGGTCGAAAGCGTAATCGCACTGGTCCGGCTGGGAGCTACCCACCAGCCACATATCCTGTGCGCCTTCCCAAGCTTCCTGGTTACGTCCCAGACGCAGTAGGGCTTCCAGGTAAAAACACTGTTGGACCTTGTTGCCGGTGCCGGGTACAAATTGATCGACGTAGAGTTGATAGTCGCGGTTTGATTTGAGCACGTTGAGCCAATTCAGGCGCATTTTTTCCGCTAACCAACTGCCCCGGTGTTTTTCCAGAAAGGCCAGAATGGCATCCTTGTCTGCACGGCTTCCCTGAGCGATATAGATACTCATTTCCACATAGGGAGCCAGCACGTAGTCGGCATCTACCAGTTCCTGATGGAGTGAATATGCGGTTTGAAAACGTCCGCGACTGGTCGCCTGCTGCGCATCGAGGAAGCTCTGACGCAGCACTTTCAGGTCCTGGGCGGGTTCGGGATCTTGGGCTATTGCTTCTGAGCCTATCAGAATGCCGGTAGCAAGTAGCAGTATTCGGACAAACATCAGTTTTGTTTTCGTTATAGATTTGCGCGGGTGGCTAATTTACTCTGTGGGCCCAGCCTCTAGCAAGTGAATGGAGGCACAGGTAATTATTGATCAGAAAAAGGAGATGTTTTGGCCTGGTTTGTCGTTATTGCGACTCTTTTGTTTCTTTACGGATCTTTTTTGATGGTGCGACCCAGTGCGCGCCAGCGCCAGATAGCCGAGCTGCGTCAGGCAGCTATCAATAGCGGGCTTGAAGTTCGTCTGGCCTCGCGTATGAAACTGCCGGAGGAACTGTCCCGGTTGGATATGGTCTGTCTTATCAGTCGGCGGCAAGAAGAAGACAGCGGCCAGTCCGGCTCCGCGTTCCGTAATCCGGAAACCGCCAAAATCCGCAGCTATGGAGTCTTTGCCAACGCCGACGAGATGCTGAACAAACTTTTTGTGGAGTTACCCCAAGGAGTGGAAGCTCTGGTTTCCAGTGAAGCTTATGTAGCGGTTTGCTGGGACGAAAAGGGTGACCAGACAAGCCTTGAAAAAATCGCACTCTGTATGGACTCGTTAAAAACTCTGACCCTTGCCAGATAAGGTCCCGTTTTTCTGTGATCGGGGATTTTTCTTTACATCGGTAAAAATCCCATGCCTTAATAGAAAAAGGAAGTGTTTCACATGCCCTGAGGATTTTGGGGTCAACCAACAACGTAAGTATTAAATTTTATGGGCAAGTCCCTCGTTATTGTCGAGTCACCAGCAAAAGCTAAAACCATCAATAAATATTTGGGAGACGATTTTGTCGTCAAGTCCAGTGTCGGTCATATTCGCGATTTACCCATGGGTGGTACCACTTCAAAGACCAGCCCTGCGGAACGCGCCAAAGAAGCTGCCAAAACCCGCAAGCTATCACCTGAGAAAAAGGCAGAACATAAAATACGCAAGGCCCGCGAGCAGTTAATACGTCGTATGGGGGTAAACCCTGATGCCGATTGGCAGGCGCATTACGAAATACTGCCGGGCAAAGAGAAGGTGGTATCGGATTTACGCAAGGCTGCGAGCGAGGCCCCTGCAATCTATCTGGCAACGGATTTGGATCGCGAGGGAGAGGCCATTGCCTGGCATCTGCGCGAAGCAATAGGTGGTGATGACAATCGCTATAAACGCGTTGTCTTTAACGAGATTACCCAAAAGGCCATCAAGGAGGCCTTTGCTGAGCCGGGTGAATTGAACATTGACCGGGTAAATGCCCAGCAAGCACGTCGCTTTCTGGATAGGGTGGTCGGGTTTATGCTTTCGCCGCTGTTGTGGAAGAAGGTTGCCAGAGGATTGTCTGCCGGCCGGGTACAGTCCGTTGCGGTTAAGCTCGTTGTAGAACGGGAAAAGGAAATTCGCGCCTTTGTACCGGAAGAATACTGGACCCTGCACGCGGATTTATTACCCGAAGGGCAGTCGGATGCGCTGCGTTTTGAGGTGGTGCAGAAAGAGGGTAAAAAATTCCGTCCGGTATCCGAGGCGGAAACCCGGCAATCTGTGGACATCCTTTCGTCCCAGAGCTACCGGGTTAGCAAGCGCGAGGACAAACCCTCCAGCTCCAAACCTTCAGCACCCTTTATCACCTCGACGCTGCAACAGGCAGCCAGTACCCGATTGGGTTTTGGTGTAAAGAAAACCATGATGTTGGCGCAACGTCTCTACGAAGCCGGGCACATCACCTATATGCGTACCGATTCAACCAATCTCAGTGCAGATTCGGTTGCCGAATGCCGCGAATTGATCAGCAAAGATTACGGAGCGGAATACCTGCCGGAACAACCGGTACGCTACTCCAGCAAAGATGGCGCCCAAGAGGCGCACGAAGCGATTCGCCCCAGCCAGGTTAAGCGTCACTCAGCCACACTGATCGATATGGAGTCGGATGCCCGTCGCCTGTACGAGTTGATCTGGAACCAGTTTGTCGCCTGCCAGATGTTGCCCGCCGAATTTCTGGTAACCCGTGTCGAAATTGAGGTTGCCGGACACAAGCTGCGCATCAATGGTCGGGTGGTTACCTTTGCCGGTTATCAAAAAGTGATGCCCCCGGCGGGTAGCAAAGAAGAGGATCGTACTCTGCCTGATATGCAAGTTGGGCAAATGCTGGCGTTGCAAAAACTCGAACCTAATCAACACTTTACCAAGCCGCCGGCGCGTTTTAGCGAGGCAGCTTTGGTGAAAGAACTAGAAAAGTGTGGCATTGGCCGACCTTCCACTTACGCCAGCATTATTTCCACCATTCAGGATCGGGGTTATGTACGCCTGGAAAAGCGCCGTTTTTATGCTGAAAAAATGGGTGAAATTGTCTCGGAAAGACTTGGCGAAAACTTTGCCGATTTGATGGATTATTCCTTTACCGCACGGATGGAAGAATCTCTGGACAAGATTGCCGAGGGGCAACTCGAGTGGAAAAAAACCCTGAGTGGTTTTTACAAAAACTTTGAAAAACAACTGCAGTTGGCCGATGAGGAAATGCGGCCCAACGAGCCGACCGAAACAGATATTCCATGCGATAAATGCGGCCGGCCCATGATGATACGTACCGGTTCAACCGGAGTGTTTCTGGGCTGTTCAGGTTATTCACTGCCGCCGGCAGAGCGCTGCAAAAACACCATGAATCTGGCCCCTGGCGATGAGGCTGTGGAAGCCGATAGCGACGACGAAGCCGAGACTCGGCAGCTCAAGGATAAACGCCGGTGTAAAAAGTGTAACGCCGCCATGGATAGTTATTTGCTCGATGAATCGCGCAAGTTACATATATGCGGTAATAATCCCGAGTGTGATGGTTTTGAAGTGGAGAATGGCAGCTTCAAGATCAAGGGCTATGACGGCCCCAGTCTGGAATGTGATAAGTGCGGAAGCGAAATGCAGCTAAAGACCGGGCGCTTTGGCAAATACTTCGGTTGTACCAATGAAGAGTGTAAAAACACCCGTAAATTGCTGCGTAACGGTGAAGCTGCACCGCCGAAGATGGATCCGGTACCTATGCCGGAATTGCGCTGTGAAAAAGTCGAGGATCATTACCTGTTGCGTGATGGAGCCAGTGGTCTGTTTTTGGCTGCCAGCCAGTACCCGAAACACCGCGAGACTCGCGCACCTCTTCTGAAAGAAATTTTGGCTCACAAGGCCGAGGTCGATCCCAAATACGACTATCTGATGAGTGCGCCCCAGGTGGCACCAGAGGGTCTGGATGTAGTAGTTCGTTACGATAAAAAGGCTGGTCGCTCCTATGTTCGTGGAGAGAAAAACGGTAAACCCGGCGGTTGGCGAGCGGACTATATCGAGGGTAAATGGGTGGAGAAGAAGAGCGGAAAATGAGCCTGTTTCGCGGCAAGGTAAATGGCCATCTGCGTAAGGCCACTGCTCTTTTGGAGCAGTATCAGGCCGTGCGCTCCGATCAGGGGTCACGGCTAACACAGGATGCCTTGTTGGAGGCGTGCTGTTTTGAGTTGCAACTAACTCTGGTTTATTTATTACGGGAAATAGCTGAAAACTATCAGGTCTCTAATGCCGATAACATTAGCAGTGGAGATGAGTTAGCCGCCGCGCTGGGTTCCATGGATAAAACACCCCAAGAGGTGTTGGAAATACAGACCTTGCAATCCGAAGGATGGTTGTCCCGCCTGGAAAGCGCCTATTTACAGTTGTTTCGTGCGGAAAGTAAGTCGGCTCAGGCTGTTCGCCAAGCACCGGCAGGTGGTCTTATTCAGAGTAAAACTCTCGACCAGAACGCACTGGATTATTCTCTCTTGAATGAGTGGGTGAATAATTTCCGTGAATTGATCGATCGCCAGCGCGAGATGATGGTGGAGTGTTAAAGCGGTTGTATCCTGCCTGATTTCCGAGCTTCCAAAGGCTTAGCACTGGCGAATAATTCCCACCATTTTGCCTTCCACGCTGACTTCAGCAGCGCCGGAGTGTAGTTCAATAGGCGCGTAATCGTCGTTCTCGGCTATCAGCTGGATATGGTTCTCGCTGATACGGTTCCAGCGTTTAACCGTGACTTCTTCATCAATGCGAACCACCACAACCTCGCCTTGCTGGGCTACCGGTGTTTTGTTTACAGCCAGCAGATCGCCGTCGTGAATACCGATATTGATCATACTGTCGCCCTCAACCCGCAAAAGATAATCCGCAGGTGGATAAAACAGGCCGGGGTCGATATCAACGCGCTTTTCGACATTCTCGACCGCCAGAACGGGTGAGCCTGCGGCAACCTTGCCGATCAGGGCCAGACCTTGGTCGTTGGTCGGGTTGTCAGGTAGCCTGATACCCCGAGAGGCACCAGGTATCAGCTCAATCGCACCTTTGCGGGCCAGGGCCTTTATATGATCCTCGGCGGCATTGGCGGAGCGAAAACCCAGCGATTTGGCAATTTCGGCGCGGGTTGGTGGCATACCAGACTCGCTCGAATAATCGCGAATAAAAGCGAGCACTTCAGATTGGCGGGCGGTTAATTTTTTCATAGCTGTAAATATATACAGCTATTTATAAAAACGGAAGACTTTATTTATGGCTCTGTAAGGAGTTGGGCCTGATGCTCAAGGCGATCCAGCATCTTGTTTACCAGCCAGTAGGAAAAGATCGCTGCCAGTAAATTACCCACCACGGAGCCGAGGAACAGGCCGGGTATATCCAGTACCAATCCCCCGACAAAAGCACAGGGTAAAATAAAGACAAAAAGCCGCATCAGGCTGGACAGCAGCGTTTTGTTGGACTCATGGGCGGCGTTAAAGGCGGTGGCCATGACGATAACCAATGCGTAAAAACAGGCGCCGGCAGGCATGATCCAGAGATATTGGTTGGCAACCAGAAGTACGTCTGGGTCCGAGCTGAACGTACGGGTCAAAAGTGGTGCGGCTATCGCCAGCAGGGCATAACCCAACAACTGGAATAAAAAGATAAATTTCAAACTGTAATCCAGAGCCTGTCGTGCACGGCTGACATTCCCGGCGCCGAAGTTCTGGGCCATAAAGGGCGACAGGGTGGAAGTCATGGCAAAGGCTACAATCATGGCAAACGCCTCAATCCGACCACCGGCACCATACCCTGCGACCGCGGCCTCACCGTGGCGGGCAACCAGCGCGGTAAGAAAAAGAATGGTGATGGGCGTCAACATGTTGGCCAGGGAAATGGGTGAGCCGATGCGCAACAACTTGCCCCAGGTAGCACGAATCTCCGCAAGGCTGGGTGGTTGCAGGGTGATAAGTTTTTCCCGAACGCCAAGTAACCAGAGTGCTACCACAAAACCAATGGCCCAGGAGATGGCAGTGGCCAGAGCTGCACCGGTAACGCCCATCTCGGGGAAGGGACCGAGTCCAAAAATCAGCAGGGGATCGAGCAGGGCGTTTACCACTCCACTGGACATCATTAATATGCTCGGCCACTTGGTATCGCCAGTCGCGCGAATGGCCGAGTTTCCCGTCATGGGTATCACCAACAGCCCGACACTGAGATACCAGATCACCATGTACTCGTGGATATAAGGCAGGGTGTTTTCGGTTGCTCCCAGCGCCATAAAGAGTGGATCAATGGTAGCCAGCCCGAGTGCTGCGACAAAAACTACCAGGAGGGTGGAAAACCAGAGTGCATCGGTACAGACACGCTGTGCCGTTTCCATCTGCTTGCGGCCTATAACCTGGGCAAGAATCACTGAAGTGGCTATGCCCATTCCGATGGACAAATTCATGATGGTAAAGGTAACCGGGAAGGTAAAGCTGATGGCCGCCAAGGGTTCGGTACCCATCAGGCTAATAAAAAAAGTGTCGACGGCCCCAAACAGCATCATGGAAAAAATGGCGATGATCATGGGGCCAGTCATCCGCATCAATGTTTTATCGATGGGGCCCTGCAACATATCTTCAGAAGTGACGCGCATAGTGTCGCTTGATCTTGCCTTTAAGAGAGCACCGCCCAACGGAAGCTGGGTGATGGAAAATTTTTTCGAAGCGATTCCCGTCCGCTGTTATTTTTCGCAGCCTTGGCGGATCGGTTTACAATTCGGTCTGACTCAAGTTATTCACGCAGCCATGACCCCCGAAAGATACCACAAAATTCGCCAAACACTCGAAAGGCGTCAAGCGGATTTGACCCTGATCGCCGATCAGGTGCAGAAAGGCAGAAACCTGGCAGCCATGCGCAGAACCTGTGATGCCTTTGCGGTGGGGGAAATACATGCGGCTATTGCCGCGGGGTTACCTCAACGTCGCTATGCCGGAATAAACGCCGGAACACACAAGAGGGTTAGGCTGGTTCGTCATGAGAGTATTGACGAGGCGGTTCAGGCGGTTCGCAGTCGCGGTATGAAGATAGTGGTTGCCGATATGAACGAGAGGGCCGTTGATTATCAAACCTATGATTTTACCCAGCCCCTTGCCATTCTTATGGGTTCCGAGGAACAGGGCGTCAGCGAGCGTGCCAGAGAGCTGGCGGATGACTTTGTGCATATCCCCATGTTTGGCTTGGTGGAGTCCCTGAATGTATCGGTTGCCTTTGCGCTAATCCTTGCCGAAGCTTGTCGTCAGCGAGAGGCAAAGGGCATGTTTGAGCGAGCCCATCTGAGCGAGCAGGAAATAGACCGCCTGACCTTTGAGTGGGGTTATCCACGCCTGAAGAACTATTATCTGGGCAAGGGGCTGGCCTATCCAAAACTGGATGAACAGGGCCAGATTGTGGATTCCTGAATAGGGGGATCCACCCTTCCTGCCAGCAATTATTCGGGCTGGATAATATTGCCGTCCCAGTGTTCGTAAATCAGGCCGTCCTTGAAGCGGAACATCCCCCAACTGAAATACTCGTAGAAAGTTCCCGGTGCTTCATTTGGGTCCTGGGCAAATCGCTGATGCATTAAAAATACCTTGTCGCCTTCGGCAAGAGCCATATAGGCCTGTTTGCCGGTGGGTGGTATCGGTCCTTCCGATACAGGGCCTTCGCCGCCGCCAGCCGCAATTCTGGCCATCCACAGCGGGAACGCCTGTTTGGCAGTGATACCTTCCTGCTGGGCAAATTTCACAGCGGCGGGATTGTGTTGGATATAGTCCGGGTGAATCATGGCATCCCGCTCTTCAGTACTGATGCCCGGACGGTAAAATTCCATGGCCAGTCTTTTGTTGGCTTCGGCCACTGAGTCGACACTACTGTTATCTGTTTGTGTAGTGCTACAGGCCGCCAACAAAAGCAAGCCGCAGGCCAAACTGGTTCGTAAAAGCAATAATTTCATTTGTTCCCCCAAAGTCATTTTGTCCAGTCTGTCGATATCGCAGCCGGTGAAAACAAGAATACAACCTATTTACCGGAAGGTCCGGTTTTGAATGTAAAACTTATAGGGTGTCAGAGTCCGGGTACGGGACGCATACTCATATCGGCATCACGAATGATCAGAGTCTCGCCGTTGTCTTTCCTCAAATGTAGAACCCCCTCAGCATCGACACCAAGGCAGGTGCCAAGTATCTCTTCATTGTTGCCCTCCCTGCTGGTGAAGAGACGGACCTTTTCGTTGCGATAAAGGCCACGGGCGTTCCAGGCATCTACAAAGGGGGCAAAGCCCTTTTGTTCAAATTTGGGAAGTAAGTCGATACAGGCTTCACTGATCAGCGCCGCAAGCAGATTACGATCGATCTGATAACCAAGGCTTTGCAGGTCAATCCAGTCCTGATCAATGTGGGTGGCATCCTCATCGAGTAATTGGTGATTTATTCCCACTCCGATTACCAGATCACAGGCACCACTGGCCTCACCCTTGGCCGAAACCAGTAAACCTCCGAGTTTTTTACCCTCTAGGTAGATGTCGTTAGGCCATTTGATCTGCACTTGTTCCACACCACATATTTCCAGGGATTCGGCCACTGCCAGGCCCGCCAGAAGACTGATGGCGGATAGCGATCCTGGCCAGTTGCCAAAGCGCCAGGATAGAGAATAGAGTAAATTGCGATAGGGGCTGGCGTGCCATTGGCGTTCGCGCCTGCCACGGCCGGCCGGCTGTGATTCGGCCAGACAGATAACCGCCTGGTTGTGAAAGAAGGGTTGTTCCAGCAGCCAGCTGTTGGTGGAAGGCAATTGCTGATGCACATGAATGGCCGCTGGCTGGGGTACATCATTTGTGGCTAGTCTTTGCGCTATGGCTTGCTGTTGAAGCAGCACAATACCTTCCTCGAGGCGATAACCCTTGCCGGCAACCGATACCAAAGGCAGACCTTTCTTGCGCAATGCGGACATATGCTTGGAGACAGCCACGCGCGAAATACCCAGTTTGCTGCCCAGCTCATCGCCAGGGTGAAAGCCCGGTTGGCTCAGTTGTTCAAGAAGAAATGCTTCGGTGCTCATAGTGGGCCACCCTCTATCCGATAAAAATCACACTACAGAGTATGACCATAAATACCGAATCTGTTAACCTTGCGGCTCAATAATGGTTAACAGGTGTTGTAATGGCGTTAGGTGAATCTGTTCAGTACGCAGAGCCGAAAAACTTCCGGCACTGGAGTCAGCAAGAGGTGGAAGCTCTCTTTGCTCTGCCCTTTATGGATTTGATGTTCAAGGCTCAAGAGGTGCACCGGCAGAATTTTGAGCCCAATCGGGTTCAGCTCAGTACCCTGATCAGCATCAAGACAGGCGCTTGTCCGGAAGATTGCGCCTACTGTCCCCAATCCGGCCATTACGATACCGAGCTGGAAAAAGAAAAACTGTTGCCCATTCCGGAAATTCTCGAAGCTGCCCAAAAAGCCGTAGATGCGGGAGCTACCCGATTTTGTATGGGCGCCGCCTGGCGCAGCCCTACTGACAAGGAATTGCCACAGGTTCTGGCGACGGTACGCGCTGTAAAGGAACTGGGGTTGGAAACCTGTGCAACCCTCGGCATGTTGAAACCCGAGCAGGCTCAACTTCTGGCCGAGGCCGGGTTGGATTACTACAACCACAATCTCGATACCTCGGAAAATTACTACGATCAGATCATCACAACCCGCACTTTTCAGGATCGACTGGACACACTGGAAGCAGTGCGTGACGCCGGGATGAACGTCTGCGCTGGCGGTATAGTTGGTATGGGTGAACAACCTTCAGACCGTATCGGTTTGTTGCGCACTTTGGCAAACCTGCCTAAACCACCGGAAAGTGTGCCCATCAATATGTTGGTCAAAATTCCGGGTACCCCTCTGGAAGGGGTGGCGGATCTGGACGAGTTTGATTTTATCCGCACCATTGCCGTGGCCCGAATTCTAATGCCCGAATCCTACGTGCGGTTGTCCGCCGGTCGGCATGAGATGAACGATCAAATGCAGGCCCTGTGTTTTATGGCTGGAGCAAACTCTATCTTCTACGGTGACGAGCTGCTGACAACCGAAAATTCAAGCTGTCAGCACGATCGCCAACTTTTCGAGCGGTTGGGAATACGTCCCGAATCCAACGGATAATGAACTGGCATCAACGGCTGGCCGCCGATCTGGACAGCGCCGGGCAGGCCCACCTGCGCCGACGGCGAATTAGCCTCGCCAGTCCGCAAGGAGCCGAGGTCGAGATCGGTGGGCAACGGCTGATCAACTTCTGTAGTAACGACTATCTGGGGTTTGCCAATCACCCGAAGTTGGCAGAAGCCGCCATTGAGGCGGCGGGGCGATGGGGCGTTGGCAGTGGAGCTTCCCATCTGGTCTGTGGACATCTGGACATTGCCGAACAGTTTGAAGCGGATTTCGCCCGTTTCGTCGGGGCCGAGGCAGCCTTGCTGTTTTCCACCGGCTATATGGCCAACTTTGCCCTGCTGAACAGTTTTTTCGATCGCGAAGGACTGATACTGCAAGATCGCCTCAACCACGCCTCTCTGATCGATGCTGGCCGACTCAGTCGTGCGACCATGCGACGGTATCCCCATACCGATATGGTCCGTCTGGAACAGATGTTGTCAGAAGCTCAAGATCGGCCAACTATGGTAGCCAGCGATGCGGTCTTCAGTATGGATGGCAATATCGCTCCACTCGAAAAGATATCGGCGCTGGCTCACCGAGTTGATTCCCTGGCTTATTTTGACGACGCCCACGGTTTTGGTGTTTTGGGACAACAGGGCAGGGGTAGTCTTGATGATGCCGGTTTGTCGCCAGCCGGAAACAACATCATGTTGGCTACTCTGGGTAAAGCCTTGGGCAGTTTCGGAGCGGTGGTTGCTGCCGATCAGGTTTTTATCGATAGCCTGATTCAGAGCGCCCGACCCTATATCTATACCACCGCTTTACCGCCCACAGTGGTCGCCACCAATGCGGCAGCCCTGGACCTTTTACAGCAGGAAGATTGGCGCGTCGCTCATCTGGGTCAGTTGATAGAGAAATTTCGCAGCGGTGCCGAAACTCTGGGCTTGGATCTGGTTGATTCTCCGACCGCCATTCAGCCTCTGATGGTAGGTGACAATGAAAAGGCTTTGTCCTGTTCAGCCTATCTGAAAGAGGCCGGCTTTCTGGTGACGGCTATCCGGCCACCCACAGTACCTGTCGGCAGCGCCCGGCTGCGAATTACACTCTCCGCGGCTCACACCTCCTCTCAGGTTGAACAATTGCTGGAGAGACTGATGGAAATGCGTCAGCGGGAATTGCTGTGAGTTCGTCCGCCAAAGCCGTGATGTTGCACGGATGGGGCAGTCACGGGGCCATCTGGCAAGAAGTGGCTTCCCATATGCCGGAAGCCGTGATGGCTTTGGACTTTCCGGGGTACGGTACCCAGAGTAGTAGCCTCTGCCCGGACAGTCTGGACGCCTTGGCAGAGTACAGTCTTGAAAGGGCTCCTCGACAGGCGGTGTGGGCCGGTTGGTCACTGGGGGGCATGGTGGCAATGCGGGCCGCTATTTTGGCTCCTGAGCGGGTAAAGGGGCTCGTGCTGGTATGCAGTACTCCGAAATTTGTCAAAGGGCCTGACTGGCAATGGGGCACTGATATCGAGCTTTTTGACAGTTTTGTCGAAGGTTTAAACGCCGATTACCATAAAAACATGCGGCGCTTTTTATTGCTTCAGGCCGGAGATGCCCGTCTCGCTCGCCAGCTCAGCAAACCTATTGCCGAAATTATCGACAGCGCTGCTCAACCCTCCTCCAGGACTTTGCTCAACGGTTTGGCCATTTTGGAAAGTGTTGATTTGCGCAATCAACTGTCAGGTATCAGCTCGCCAATGCGGGTGATCGCCGGAGAACTGGACCGTATCTGCCATCCACAGGCATCCACCTGGTTGACAGAGCTGCTGGACGGAGAACTACGCTCTATCCGTTGCGGACACTGCCCCTTGTTGTCACACCCTGCTGATGTGGCTACAGAGCTATCGAGTCTGATCGGGGAAGTTTTCAGATGATAGCTGTCGACAAGGTCCAGGTAGCACGCCAGTTCAGTCGTGCAGCCTCTGTCTATCCCCGGGCTTCCAGTGTGCAAAATAAAATGGCCGACCGACTGATGGACTTTCTTCCGGAAGAAATGGATACCACCGGAACCCTACTCGATTTGGGTTGCGGCACCGGCTATCTAACCGGGCAACTCTGTCGCCGGTTACCCCGGGCCAGGGTATATGGTCTGGATATCGCTCCTGGCATGATTGAAGTTGCCCGGGAAAATTTTTCCGCTGCACAATCCGCTCTGAAATTCTTACCCTGTTTTATTGAGGGAGATATCGAAAAGCTGCCTTTTGCTGGCGACTCTGTGAGTCTGGTGGTTTCCAATGCTGCCTTGCAGTGGACAGATTTGCAGAAATCCCTATCGGAGATACAGAGGGTGCTTGAACCGGGGGGGGTGGCGGCCCTGGCAAGTTTTATTGATGGCACTCTGGGTGAATGGCATTCGGCCCTTGGAAGTCTGGGATTAGATTCATTACATCACATGCCCTCTATGGGTGATTTCTCTATACGGGCAGAACAGGCGGGTTTGGTTTTGATGAGGTGTGTGACCGAAACATATAAGGTTCAGCATAGTAGCGTGGTCGATCTGTTGCAGAGCACAAAACAAATGGGTGCCACCAACGCCCGGCCAAAAAGAAGACAGGGGCTAATGGGACGACAGGTCTATGGCCAGTTAGTGGCAGCGCTGGAAGCAGAGTTCCCGACTGCGGAGTACTGTTCCAGCTATCAGGCCGGCTATATCCTGTTGGAGAAGCATCGATGAAATTACCCGAGGCATTTTTTATTACTGGCACCGATAC
>JBFHKI010000003.1:0-24736 GCA_041595415.1 Pseudomonadales bacterium
AGAGTACTAAAAGGGCGTTACAGTTTTACGCGTTTTTTATTACAAAGAAATGGCTGTCCTCTCAAGAGGGCAACCTGCTCTGAGCTCGGGCACATTGCCTTTATCAAGCATGTCCGTCAAGCACCATAAGCCGATGTTTTATACGTTTTAAAAATTTCGATTAGACAGGCCAGAGCTGTTATTGATACAGATCAACTGCAATTTAGAGAGATCTTGAAAGTCAAAAACTCATCCATATTTTTTTACCAACTAACTTGTTTGGAGGTAGCAAATATGAATCTTATTCCTAGAGATAGCCTTTTTGACTTTGATAATTTTTTCAGCGGCCTACACCCGCTGAGCGCAAAACCGGTAACGGCTGAAAGTTTTTTCTCACCTCGGGTTGATGTACATAACAAGCGAAACAAATACGTTATCAATGCTGAATTACCCGGAGTGGAAAAAGAGCATATCAAGGTTAATTTTGAAAACGGCGTACTGACTATAGATGCCGAGTTAGAGGATGAAAGCAGTCAGGAAGACGACGGCAGGGTAGTTCGTCGTGAACGACGTTTTGGCAAAATCAGCCGAAGTTTTTATCTGGGCGAAGATATAAATCAGGAACAGATAAAAGCTTCTTTCCGCAACGGATTATTAAAGCTGGAGGTGCCAAAAAACAAACCGGAAAAACCGGAGAAGATCCAGATTGAGGTCAAGTAAACTCAATGCTCAAAACCAGCCGATACAGTCGGCTGGTTACTCTGTTCAAGCGTTCTTTCAACAGAGAAAATATTGAATACAGACTATTTTTCTGGTGTGTTTTGCATCAGTTCACCCACCAGTTGCTGGAAGGATTCGCTGTACTGCTCACCGTAGTTTGCCCACCAGACCCGGGCACCTCTGGTACAAATCACATATTGAATTGACCGTATGCAGCTCTGCCAAAAATCCTCGGGAAAAGGCTGCTGCTTGTGCACATGATAGTGTGCGTCATAGTTGTGGCAGAATTGAGTTAACAAAGTTCCATAGCGCACTACATCATCCGCGGCCAGGTTAGATATGTCTTTCTGCCCCAAGCGGAACATTCTGGCAATCTCTGCGTTCTCGGTAATGTGCGACATCCAGGCAGCATTCAATGAGCTCACCTGCTGCAGGAGCTCAGATCTTCGAACCACTGTGCCAGAGCGAACTTGCCAGGCAATATAAACGAGGAAAATAAAAAAAATTATCAGGCTGATGCACATCATTAGCATTTGGATGATCCAATTTATAAGGGTTTTCTTGTACGACAAGGGTGGAAGGAAACCGGTTCCTGAGCAGGCAAACAGATAATACCAACTGTTTTGTTAAAGCTTCCCTGCTATTTTGCTGCGGACTTGAATGTATCAGCAGATCAAGCGCATAACCATTCACACTGGTACTAATTGTGACCTCCTGCGCATTATTTTTTTTGAGACTGAAACCACATCACGGGCCGGCCACTCCAGCCCATCCAGACAGCATCTGTAACAGGGCATACTTACCCCGGTCATATCTATCTGCTATGAACACTATTGAGCGAAATCAATAGCCGAAAAAGCTAAAGTCATTAGAATGTAACCCAAGAATTTACCAAAGAGAGCAAACACCATGAGCATAAATATCGGCATATCTGAAACAGACCGTATCGAGGTCGCAAAGGGCCTAAACAGGTTATTAGCTGATTCATATACCCTCTATTTGCAAACACACAATTTCCATTGGAATGTTGTTGGGCCACGTTTCCACGACCTGCACATCCTGTTTGAAACCCAATATAACGAAATGGCTTTGGCAGTGGATGAAATAGCCGAACGTATCCGAGCTCTCGGAGAACCGGCAAAAGCTACCTATAAGGCTTTTGTCCAGTTGAGCGCCATCAAGGAAGTAGAGGGTGTTCCGGATGCATCCGACATGATTCGTATTCTGATGGAAGGAAATGAACAGGTCGTTCGCACCGCAAGGGAAGTATTGGCGATGGCGCAAAAAGCGGAAGACGAATCCAGCGCTTCTCTGGTAGGAGACCGTATGCGAATTCACGAGAAAACTGCCTGGATGTTACGCAGTATGCAATAAAGGGCTCGACCCAAACCTTCCGGGTTTGCTATCAGCCCAGGCAGTGAATGTTACAATTCACTGCCTTTTTTATTTGTACCTAAAATGACCCTCGATCCCACTATAGCCCTGGCCCAACAACTTATCCGTATTAAATCCGTGACCCCCGATGACATGGGTTGTCAGGAGGTACTCTGTGCACGTTTACAGGCATTGGGCTTCCGGATTGAGAAACTGCACTGGGAGGGGGTAGACAATTTCTGGGCCGAGTTTGGCTCATCGGGCCCTACCCTCTGCTTTGCCGGCCATACTGATGTGGTACCAGAGGGTGATATCAACAACTGGCGCAAAGACCCCTATTGTGCCGAAGTTGAAGATGGCTACCTCTACGGGCGTGGCGCAGCGGATATGAAGGGGAGCCTGGCGGCGATGATTACCGCCTGCGAAAGATTTATTAATTCAACACCTCTCTTTAACGGCCGTCTGGCTTTCCTTATAACCAGCGATGAAGAAGGCATTGCCATCAACGGCACACGACGAGTGATGGAGTGGCTGTCCGAACAGAATCGATCTATCGATTACTGTCTGATAGGCGAACCCTCTTCCAGCTCAAAATTAGGTGACATTGTGAAAACGGGCCGCCGAGGTTCACTGAACGCCACACTCACTGTTCATGGTATTCAGGGGCATGTTGCCTATCCGGAAAAAGCCAAAAACCCTGTGCATATCGCCGCCGCCGCTCTTCAGGAATTAACCGGGCAACAATGGGATCAGGGCAATGAGTTCTTTCCGGCTACCAGCTTCCAGATATCAAATATCGCTGCTGGTACCGGTGCCACCAATGTCATCCCCGGCGATCTGAGTGTGGTATTTAACTTCCGTTTTTCTACGGAAACTACGGCAGAGGCATTACAAGCCGAGGTCGAATCCATATTAAATCGTCATAAACTGGACTTTGATATCGATTGGCAATTGAGCGGCAATCCCTTCCTTACCCAGCCAGGCGAGTTGACCGATGCGGTTACCGGAGCCTTGAAACACCGTCTGGGTTATGGGCCTGAGCTCTCCACCAGTGGTGGTACATCCGATGGCCGCTTTATCGCGCCCTATGGTGCACAGGTAGTTGAACTCGGCCCCCTCAATGAAACCATACACAAGGTGGATGAGGCGGTTTTGGTATCAGATCTGATAAATCTGTCAGCGGTTTATCAGGGCATTATGGAGCGGATACTGAGCGCCAAATAACCGGCTAGGGTAAAGCTTTACGCACGTAGACATCAAAGCGGATCGCCTTGCCAACAATCTGGTGATTGGGTGGCTTACCGGAAAAAAACGGCGCTTTGAGCGGTCTTTTGATCACCAGACGCGACTGGGCTGCGGACCAACAAGAAGCAAATAAATTTGCTTCGTCATAACTGTCCTCAGCTAAGAGGAGATGCAATATTTGCATTTCCTTTTTCACCTTGGCGGACTTCTCCCGTGCCGGGAACATTGGATCCAGATAAACCACATCAAAACTCAGATCAGACATTCGCAGTGAGGAGTCGGCATAGTGAAAGCTCATACGATTCAAGACCTCCAACAGTTCTACATCTGAACAGGCAAGCGCTTCCTGACAAGCCAATTGCAAAGACCAAGCTAACATCCGTTCCAATATGGGGTTTTTCTCATAGGCACTGAGCCGAGCTCCGTGTAACGCCATGATAAAAGCATCCCTTCCCAACCCGGCGGTTGCGTCCCCAACCTTTAAAGAGGTATTGCGATGCAAGCCGATCGCTCGGCAAAGGTCCTGATTTCTACCGCCACCAAAATGCCGTCTATGCCGAAGTTTTCCAGCAAAAAAATCTATTTCCAAACGGATTTTTTCTCCCAGCTCCGTGCTGACCAAACTGAGATTATCTTGCTCGGCAATCAGGGCCAGAGAAAAGCCTGCCGAACGTGCATGATTAAAATTTGGGCTGTCCGGCAGCAAAAGAGGTTTGAGGTGCTCAATTAGTGCAGGTGAAGCATTTACCGAAATTTGCGCAATACCCAACATTAAAAACTGCTACCCTTGCTCGACTGACAACCGAGGTAAAGCAGTCTGCCTCGAATTATCGGAACACATCATGAAGCTATTATCCCTGACATTAAGCCTTTTTGTTTGTAGTGCCTGTAGTAACTACAACCTGTTTTTCAACGATAACCTCTTATATCAACCAGCAACACTTTTTCTGGATTTTTCGGTTACCGACCGACAGTTGGAGAACTGTCTGGTGCAACACGTGGAAGACAATGGCATCACCTCGGCTAGACAGCTGGATCAGGTTAATTGCTCCTATGCCGGCATTACCGACCTCCAGGGACTATCACTATTCAGCCGTATTGAAGCTCTCAGCCTGAAGGGGAACCCTCTGGCCAATATCGAGCCAATCTTCCAACTCGCTAACCTGCGTATTCTGGATATCAGTGATACCGGTTTGAGCTGTGCTGATATTCATCGGCTGGAAAGTTTACCCCTAGAACAATTTATCAGTTCAGGCAACTGCTAGAAGAGCTATTTTTTGCCCAAAGAGCCAAATATAGTCCTTGCATTTTGCACCAAATTTGTTCAGCAATTTTTGTGGGGTGCCCAAATTTGGACCTTTATTGTCCACAATAAGAAAACAAACTTAAAGCAAATTGTGAGAAGTTCTCTCAAGTCATTGATTCTTCGTTAAAGAATGCTTAAGTTATTGATTTATATGTGAATTTTTTATTGATCAAAAAATGACCAATTTGTTACTATTTCAGTCATATAAGGCATTTAGCTAGCTTTCAACATCATTTTCCACAGAGTTATCCACAGATTCTGTGCATAACACTTAAGTCAGGAATTGATCATTTTTTGACCAGTACAAAGCACCACATTGGGTATAGACTCAGTGGAGACTGGGGCTATACAAATTCGATACCCAACCTATGCCCAACTGCCTCATAGGATTCAACGACATTTCCAAGCCCTTGTCGGAAACGGTCCTTATCCAGTTTTTCTTTGGTTTCCTTATCCCAAAGACGGCAACCGTCTGGAGAAAATTCATCGCCCAGCACAATGCGGTTTTTGAATACACCAAATTCAAGCTTGTAATCCACCAGGATCATACCGCCATCGTCAAACAGCTTTTGCAGAACGGTGTTGACCCGAAAGGTGATTTCCCGCATCTGGGCAATTTGTTCCACGGTTGCCCAACCAAAAGTCTGTGCATGGGACTCGTTGACCATAGGATCACCCAAAGCATCATTCTTCAAAAACAACTCGAAGGTGGGAGGATTTAGCTCTTGCCCCTCTTCTATTCCCAATCGGCGACAGAGGCTGCCGGCAGCTCGATTTCGGACAACACATTCCAAAGGGATCATCTGCATATATTTCACCACTGAAGCATTTGGTGAAATACTGGCCTCGAAGTGTGTCTCTATACCGGCTTCGGCTAATTGGGTCATGATGAAAGCATTAAACTGGTTATTCACCCTTCCTTTGCGATCAAGTTGCTCTATTCGCTTGCCATCAAAAGCCGAGGTGTCGTCACGAAACTCGAGAATAAGATAGTCGGGGTTATCCGTTTTGAAAACAGATTTGGCTTTGCCAGCATAAAGCTGGTCCATTTTTGTTGGCATATTTTCCAATTTCGATTCCTCTATAAGGGTGTCTGAACCGGTTGAGTCCAGGGCAGCACTTCATCTTGTGATGCAAAAACCAGGGATTCAACCTCTGCAACAAGGTCAGCCAAACAATCCTCTACCCGACTTTTGCTGTTATTTTCTTTACTAATGTGACCGATAATCAGATTGGAAGGTGCCGGACAAAGGGAAAAAATCCGCTCCAACAAAGAGGCCGTCTGATCATTGCTCAAATGCCCCCAAGGGCCCAGTATACGTCGCTTCAAAGCAGCAGGATATGGGCCTTCGGAAAGCATTTCCCGGCAGTGGTTCGCCTCAACTAACAGCGACTGGCAACCCGCAAATTCTTCCACAACATGGGGGGTAACGCTACCCAGATCGGTTAACACACCGACCTTTATCCCCTGCAGCTCAAAGGTATATTGAACAGGTTCGCGCGCATCGTGAGGAACCGCTACGGGCATTATCTTCACTTCAGATCCGAGGGGAGAAAATGCTTGTTCTGCACGGACAACCTGATAGGGGCATTGCAGTTTCTTTGCCGTACCCCGTGTGGTGTATACCTGAGCATTGCTCTTTTTTGCCACAGCAGAAACACCACCAATATGGTCTGCGTGTTCATGGGTAACCAGTATTGCAGCGATATCCGAAAGATTTAAGTCAAGATCCTTCATTCGCCTTTCGGTTTCCCGGGCACTGAGACCGCAATCTATCAAAAACAGACCATCACCCGTGTCCAACAGGGTCGCATTACCGCTGCTACCACTTCCCAGGCTGGCAAGTCTCACTGAAAAAAGTTACCTATATCAAGAAGCCAATAACAAACTTGGCTGTCATTAGCTCAGATTCGTGCGCAATCGACTCAGAACAACAAATGCCTCGCGTTGATCCACAGGCGTGCCATCCGGGTTGTAGATGCGCACCACTTGATTGCCAGCCTCTTCACGCATCTCTAACCGGTAGATGGCAGGGGGAGGATTCTTTTTCCCAAATAGTCTGGCAAACCATGAAATATCTTTGGGTTTTTCTTGATAAAACTCGAAGTCAGCGACATAAGACTGCTCCTGACCAGACTCAAGTAAGTTAATGGTGTCGATATTCAGGGCATAAGTAACCGAGGCCCAGGCACGTTCAGCACTGAGAAACATAACTAAAGAGGGGTTTTCGTTTGCCGGAGTTTGCAAAATAACTTTTACCGCTGCGCCGATCTCCTGTCCGAGTAGAGATGCACTGCTGGTGATGTCCTCTGCAGCCAGGGTCTGGGCCAAATTATTTCTCAACCACTCTTCCATCTCCAGATTATCAGAGCCATATTCAGGCCAATCCGGCAGCATTGCAGGCATGGCATCCGCCGGATATTGCCGCTGCTGAATAACTATTTCTGTGGTATCGAGTTGTACGCCCTGCTCCAGCTTCAACCGAAACTGCTGCAGCACCCCGGAATCCTCTTCTGACGTAATCCAGGCAGTATCAATAGTGCCTGTTACCGCATTGGCAAACTCGGTGGGCAAATCGTTATTGCCCAAAAAGTTACGCACCCTGGGCCAAGTCTCACCAGGAGGGGCTGACGCCAGAATCCAGCTCTCGTCACCGAGCCGCTGAATTTTCACCGCGCTGCTATTGGCTTCATTTCGCGGTGCTTCCACACGCGGCACAACAAAGGCTTCGTCTATTTGATAGTCAGGAACATTCCCGGCAGCAGGAACCGGATAAAGTTGACCGATAGCCTGACGGTCGAGATTCTCTGGCACTTCGATGGTTTCCAGCGCAGTGGCTCGCAAATAGTCATTGGAACGATCCCGAAACGGGTTGTTGTCTCCCAACAAACGGGAACAACCGCTAGTCAAGAGCAGTACGGCAAGGCCAAAAGCTATTTTATTCATTCAGAGATTAATCCCATATTTTGCATAACGGGCTGCAGTGCAGAGCAACCCTCTTCGGAAAGGGGGGTCAAGGGTAACCGAATACCTGCCGGAGCACGGCCAATAGCCTGCATAGCCCACTTTACGGGAATAGGATTAGGCTCGACAAAAAGTGCCTGATGCAGGGGCTGCAATTCGGCATCAAGACGCCGTGCAAGCTCGGCGTTACCGGATATAGCCGCCGCACAAAGAGCAGCCATCTTGTCCGGCACTACGTTTGCTGTGACGGAAATATCGCCGCGACCACCCAAAAGAATAAATTCAGCAGCTGTGGGGTCGTCACCGGATAGCAGGACAAAATCCCGAGGGCATAAATCCAGAACCTCGCGTGCGCGTTGCAAATCACCTGTGGCTTCCTTTATCCCCACGATATTGGAGATTTGCGCCAGACGGGCAACCGTTTCAGGCAGCATATCCGCCACTGTGCGACCCGGTACATTGTAGAGCACCAATGGAATGGCAACGTTTTCCGCAATAGCCCGAAAGTGCTGATACAACCCTTCCTGGGTGGGTTTATTGTAGTAAGGAACAACCTGTAACGAGGCATCAGCACCAACACGCAGAGCTGCAGAAGTAAGGTGTATTGCTTCACTTGTGGAATTGGCACCGGTACCGGCAATCACCGGAATGCGACCGGCAACAACTTGCACTGTACGCTCTATAACCTTGAGGTGCTCTTCGACTGAAAGAGTTGGCGATTCTCCCGAAGTTCCGACCGCGACAATGCCATCCGTGCCGGACTGAATATGCCATTCAATTAATGCGTCCAGGCTCTTCCAGTCGATATCGCCATTTACAAACATCGGGGTAATCAGCGCAACTATGCTGCCTTGGATCATGCTGGGGGACTCTCGGAAAAGCGACAATACTAGTTATCTACGACGCTTTCGACAAGCAAAAGTGCCTTTGAGTTCGGTAAGCAGGGCAGCTTTATTTTTTTCACCCAAAAATCTGTGCTCAAATAGTAATAGATCCACTCAGATATCCCGATAAAAAGGCGCTTCACCCTCAGGCCGGGTTTTAAAGCGACGGTGCGCCCATAAATAGTTCTGGGGCTCCCGGCGGACGATCTGCTCTGCTATCTGATTATAGAGGTCAGCGTCTTGTTGATCATTGCCGAGGGGATAATCTTTAAGTGGCGGTAGAATTTCGATCCGGTAGTTATCCTTGTCCGGTCGGCTAAAGGCAACGGGTAGTACGACTGCGCGACCGGTTTCTGCGAGCTTGGCAGGAGCGAGGGGAGTTGCAGTCTGGATGCCAAAAAAAGGTGAAAAGATACAGCGTTTGCGACCCAGATCCTGATCAGCTGCAATCCAAAGCTTTTTACCCGCCCGCAACGCCTTGATCATGCCCCTTACATCGGCCCGATCAAAAAGGGCAGAATCCTTGCCACTGCCTGTGACGTTTTTATCCTCTGTCCAACGGCGCTTCTGGCTGTATTCCACAACCGGATTGTCGTGTGGTCGATATACCACCAGCAAGGGAAAGCGCGAATAGAGCGCAGCTGCACATAGCTCAATATTGGAAAAGTGGAAAACCAGCAAGATAATCCCCTGTCCCTCGGGTTGTTGCAGGTATTCCTCACCGACAATTTCGAACCGGTCACGCAATATTTTCAGGTTTCCAAAGCGACAGATCAGGGTTTCAAAAAGCCCCAGCCCGAGTGCCCGCATGTTGTCACGCAACATTTTCTGCTGCTCATGATGGCTCAGCTCAGGAAAGCATGCCGCAATATTACGCGCCGCCACACGCGTACGTTTAATCCTCAACCTGAAGAGCAGGTCTCCCAACCGGTGCCCCAACCAATACAACCAGGGGTAAGGGAGCTGGGCAATTATCCAACCAAGCGCTATCCCCAGCCAAACAAGCCAGTACCGTGGATGCGCAAGTTGAGTGGACTTACTCAGAACGACCTGTGTCCAGAGGACAAAGGATATAAACGAACCTAGAGGTCCACCAGAGGCGATATATCGGCATCGTAATCAATACCTTCTATACCAAAACCAAAAAGTTTCAAGAACTCAGCCTGATAACCCTCGTAATCAGAGATTTCGAGAAGGTTGTCTGAGTTAACCACTTCCCATAGGGCTTCAACCTTGGCCTGAATACCTTCATCCAGTTCCCAATCATCGACACGCCAGCGACCTTGTTCATCCAGCGCAGGGTTTTCCGCATAGATGGCATCGCGGAATAAACGATTGATTTGCTCAATACAACCCTCATGGGTGCCGGCTTCTTTCATCACTTTATAGAGAAGGGATATATAGAGAGGCATAACCGGAATAGCAGAGCTGGCCTGGGTTACCAAACCTTTCAGCACACAGACCCGAGCCTCGCCACCGGTTGCACCAAGCTGCTCATTAAGGGCATGACCGGCGCGATCCAGATCTTCTTTCGCCTTGCCAATGGTGGCGTGGCCGTAGATTGGCCAAGTGATTTTTTTACCAATATAGGTATAGGCTACCGTTTTGCAATTGTCGGCCAGCACCCCAGCTTCACTCAGAGCCTTGACCCAGAGCTCCCAATCTTCTCCACCCATTACTTTAACGGTATTGGCAATTTCCTCTTCCGAAGCCGGTTCGAGGCTCACTTCGGTAACCAGTCCCTTTGTGGTATCCAGAGATTTATTGGTGACGGGCTCACCAATGGGTTTGAGGGTTGAGTTGTAGGTAATGCCCGTAGCCGGATCGGTGCGCCGTGGCGAAGCCAGGCTGTAAACCAGCAAGTCAATTTGGCCCATATCGGCTTTGATTTTTTCTATCACTTCCTGCTTGATTTCATCAGAAAAAGCATCGCCGTTAATACTTTCAGCGTACAGTCCTGCTTCTCGGGCCTGCTTGTGAAAGGCGGCACTGTTGTAGTAACCCGCGGATGCGGTTTTGTTTTCGGTTGGCGGTTTTTCGAAGAAAACTCCAAGTGTTGCAGCACCGCAACCAAAGGCTGCCGAAATACGTGAAGCCAAACCATAGCCAGTGGATGAGCCAATAACGAGTGCATTTTTACAACCCGGCTCGATCGGTCCGGCGTCGCGAACCACTTTAATTTGTTCTGCTACATTAGAAGCGCAGCCTTGTGGGTGGGCATTGGTACAAATAAATCCCCGTACTTTTGGTTGGATAATCATAAAGGTCCGTATCAGTTCTAATTTAGGTGGGCATAATACCAGCGAGCGACTTGGCCGTAACTTGCAACAAGGGCTTTTTAGTCCTCAAATCGCCAAATCAATTGTTGGCTGGCTTTCTGTATATCTTCCAATCTCTGCCGATGCGCAGCCAATTCCTGGCTACTGGCACGAATCACCGGAGTGGGCTTCCGGTCCAGAGGCAAACGTCGTATGGACTGTCCGGTTTTCCCCGACCCCTGTTCTGCACCCTCTTCATCACCAAGTCCCAGGCCAACCTGGCCACCGGTCATGATCAGATAGACTTCCGCCAACAACTCGGCATCCAGCAAAGCGCCGTGCAGCTCTCTCTGGGAGTTGTCAATAAAGTATCTTTTGCACAGAGCATCCAGACTATTGCGTTGTCCGGGATGCATCTGTCTTGCCATCACCAGACTGTCCAACACGGAACAATCCCGCTCAAGATTATCCCTCGGCGGCGTCAACAGGCTCAGCTCTTTGTTGAGAAACCCCATATCAAAGGGCGCATTGTGGATAACCAGCTCCGCGCCTGTAACAAAATTGAGAAAATCATCAGCTATCTCGGCAAAAACCGGTTTATCAGCCAATGACTCGAGACTGATACCGTGCACCTGCTGGGCGCCCTCGTCTATCTCGCGCTCGGGATTGATATATTGGTGAAAATGGCGACCAGTCAACTTGCGGTTAACCAGCTCAACACCACCTATCTCAATAATACGGTGGCCCTGGTTAGGATCCAGACCTGTAGTTTCGGTATCCAGAACTATTTGACGTGTCATAAAGAATCAATACCCAGGTTTGCCAATTGGTCGGCTTTTTCATTGCCGGGATCACCATTGTGCCCCTTTACCCAATGCCATTGAACCCTGTGCCTGCTTACTTGCTGGTCCAACTGTTTCCAGAGATCGACATTTTTTACCGGTTTTTTTGCCGCAGTTTTCCAACCGCGTTTTTTCCAATCCGGCATCCACTGAGTTATGCCCTGCAAGACATATTTCGAATCGGTATAGAGTTCCACATTACAAGCGCTCTTGAGCACTTCAAGGCCCTTAATTGCGGCCATTAACTCCATTCGGTTATTGGTTGTATCCCTTTCTCCGCCGTGCATTTCACGACTGTGATCTTCGTATTGAAGCCATGCACCCCAACCGCCCGGACCGGGGTTTCCACGACAGGCCCCGTCGGTATAAATCGTTACCTTTTTCATTTTTTCTTGTTTTTCACCAAATAGAGTTTCTGATTACTGACACGTGCAGCTGGCGATCTCACGGGAAGCCGAATCAGATCGGAGGCCCGCTCAAGATGCCGTTTTTGTTGCGACCGACCAAACAGGAGTTTGGTTGCGTGCAGCATATAGAAACCGCCGCCCGGAATGGCTGCATTCATTAGATATTCGTCCATTCTGGCAAAAAATTTCATTCCCCGTCGATACTGGATGGGTAAACCGTAAAACCCGCGCGCGATACTCATGGGCTCGCATGACATCAGATACATCCAATCCACCAAACGGCCCGTTGATAATGGATGATGGGCCCAAGGGGCATTCACCCCCAAAAGCTGACTGAACCAGCGGCGCATTCCCATCAGTGACCATCGGTTAAATCCGACAATCACCAGATTACCTCCCGGAGCCAATACACGTGTGACCTCGCGTAGTACCTGATGAGGGTTTTCAGAAAACTCCAGAGTGTGGTGCAAAAGGATGAAATCCACACTGTTGTCCAGCAAAGGAATAGCGTCCAAATCGGCCACCAGCGGAGAGTAGGCGGTATCGGAACAGGCTCGAAAATTACGCATGCCCGGACACAACTGGATTTGCAGTCGCCTTACATCTCGATCCGATTTGTCGGCCTTTCCCAGCAGAGAAGCTCCCGAGGGGCTGACCAGAAGTTGAATTTCTGCAGAGTACTCATCCACCAGTGAACTAATGAGTGGTTGCTGCTGACTAAGCAATACCTGACCAAGAGGCGTCTCAAACCAGCGGCGCAATGACTTGGCAGACTTTTCCAGAGTTGCTATAGGTCTGCGCCACAAGGCATCAACCAGATTTCTCCAACCAGATTTCACGAGACTCTCTTGGTAGCTGTCATAATGTCACCAATTATCACCGCCCAACGGCACGATTAACAGAGGCAACCGGAAATACTCAATGATGCAAATTTATGCAATACCGGCCTGTATCCAAAACTATATATGGATACTTGAGGATGAGCAGCCAAATAAAGTCTGGGTTGTCGATCCGGGCGATGGCAAGTTGGTTCAGGATTGGCTCAACACACAAAACAAAGAGTTGGCGGGCATCCTGATAACTCACCACCACTGGGATCACGTCGACGGAATTGAAGATTTGGTCTCGGCAGACACAGTGGTCTATGGACCCGGAAAAAACGCCCTACCCTATACAAATCACCCTCTATTTCATGGCGACAGCCTGAACATAAACGGCATTCTGTTTAATACTCTGGAGTTGCCCGGCCATACACAAAACCATATTGCCTATCTCAGCGAAGCCAAAGACGGACAGCCTCCTATGTTGTTCTGCGGTGATATCCTTTTTTCCGCAGGCTGCGGACGTCTAAAAGATGGAACTGCCGAACAGCTGTTCACATCGCTCCAGCACATCAAATCTCTTCCTGACGACACAGCTATCTACTGTGGACACGAATACACACTGGCAAATTTACAATTCGCTCTCTGTGTAGAACCGAGTAATCGCGATGCCAAAGCCCACCAACAACATTGTGAAATACTGAGAAGCCAGAATAAGATGACCCTGCCAAGCACCCTGAAACTGGAGAAATTAATCAACCCATTCCTGCGCAGTGATCAGCCGGAGATAATGGCTCAATGTAAGAAACATTTTCACCTAAATCCAAAAAATGCCCTTGAGTGCTTTGCAGCATTACGCAAATGGAAGGATAATTTTGTCTGACTCAACAAGACCAAGCTCGACTGTGATATTGCGATTTTTTGTACTCTCTCTGGTGCTGACCACAAGCGCTTGTTCATATATTCAAGATCATTCAACTTCAAACGCTAATCGAGTGGATGACTTGTTAGTTGACGAACCCTCACTCTTCGCGACTGATCGCCCGGAGGGCTACTCAAGCCGATTCTTTCCGGCACCCTCTGACCCACAGTCCATGGCGTTACTTTCAGCAGAGAATGAACAAAACCTTATTAATCGCGCTATTCGCGAATTCTCCTGGCCCGATTACAGCAATCGCCAGGAAGTAAATTACTGGGTGAATCGTTACCTCGATAACAAAGAGGAATTTGCCGCAATATTGCAACGGGCCGAGCCCTACCTCTACCATATACTCAACCGCCTGGAGGAAGCCGGGCTGCCGTCAGAATTGGCTTTCCTGCCCTTTGTAGAAAGTGGCTTCCGCCCCGATGTAGCCTCATGGAGTGGCGCTGCCGGGCTTTGGCAGTTTATGCCAGCAACAGGCCGTTCGATGGGGCTTGATCAAGACTGGTGGGTTGATGAGCGCCGCAGCGTCGACAGCGCAACCGATGCCGCGATCCGATATTTGAGCTATCTGTACGGCTACTTCGACCAAGACTGGTTTATGGCTCTGGCCGCATACAACACTGGCGAAGGCAATCTCCGTAAAGCGATGCGGGGCAAAGCCGAAGATGCTGAATATTGGGATTTAAAGCTCAACAGTGAAACTGCTTCCTACGTCCCCAAATTACTGGCTGTGGTGCACATTCTTAAACGAGCGGATCAGCTGGGTTTGGAATTGCCCGACTGGCCCAATCAGGTGTATTTCGAAAGTTACGAAGCAAACCGCCAGTTGGATATTGAAACCCTCGCCTCAGAGCTGGAAATTGACAAAAACCAGCTTTTTGCCATCAATGCCCACTATCCACAGGCCATTACCCCTCCAAACCAAAGTGCGCGAATTCTCTTGCCCAAAGGTATGTCGGTAAAACTTGATCAAATTATGGATTCCATGCCCGAAGTAGCAGCCCCTTCCTGGGCTCATTATCGGGTGAGAAATGGAGACAATCTCAGCCTGATCGCTGACCGTATGGGTGTCAGTGTGCGAGCCATTATGGAAACCAACCAATTGCGATCCAACCTGATCCATCCGGGTGATGATCTGCTTATACCCACACCCGGCAGGAATATTCCGGACCACGATATTTCCGGGGCTGTCGCCATTGTCAGACCGGGGGATTCAATCTGGCTAATCGCACGCCGCCATGACATAGCTATCAAGGATTTATTAGCTGCAAACGACCTGCAACCAACCGCACTTATCTTTCCCGGACAAACCCTGAAGCTACCCACCAGGGAAACAGGAGACACGCGTATAACTCACGAAGTTAAAAGCGGTGATTCTCTATACGATATTGCCGCGTTATACGGTGTCAGACTGACGGAACTCAAACGCTGGAACTCTCTGGGAAGCTCTAATCTGATCCGCCCAGGAGATCGGCTAACTATCTGGCAAGCGATGGATTAGACCAGGTTTTTGGTCATCAATTAAAAAAGGCCGCATGAAGCGGCCTTTTTTATCTCTTATTCAAGAGATATCTTATTGCGATTACTTTCCAGCACGGTCTCACCTATACCACGGACCATAAGTAGCTCTTCTATCCGTTCGAACTTTCCATAACTCTCACGGTACTGAACTATAGCCTCCGCACGTGTCATACCGACACCGTCCAGCACCTCCGCTAATTGCTCTGCGGAAGCCTGATTGACATTAACCCTTGCCATAGCGGCATCAGATTGGGCGAGACTAAGATTGGAAAGGCCTGAAACCAGGCAGATTACTAGAATTAAAAAGACTTTCTTGAACATATTGCATCTCCTTTGCATAGTGAATGTCCACGGCCATTTTTACATTAAAAATTCTACCTAGGCAAATATCTCCCAGGCAGAGCCGATTTACGACAGGGACTGCAATATGCTTTGTACAGCTTCAGCCGGATTATCCGATCCGGTGATAGGCCGACCAATTACAAGATAATCGGCTCCGGCGGCAACCGCCTCAGAAGGGGTCATAATCCTGCGCTGATCACCCTGATCCGATCCGACAGGACGTATTCCTGGCGTAACCAATTTAAAGTCATCGCCCAGCTCTGCTTTCATTTTTACTGCTTCGCGCGCCGAGCAAACCACCCCATCTAAACCACAATCTTTTGCCAGACTCGCCAATAGAAGCGCTTGCTGCTCTGCGGTTCGATCGCAGCCAATGGATAGCAGATCCCGCTGATCCATACTGGTTAGAACGGTAACCGCTATCAGTATCGGACTGTTTTCCCGCTCGGCAGGAATAGCTTCGCGTGCAGCTTCAAGCATACGAACACCACCTGAGGCGTGTACATTTACCATCCATACCCCCAGGTCGGCAGCAGCCTTGAGCGCCTTGCCAACAGTGTTCGGGATATCGTGAAACTTCAGATCCAGAAAAATATCAAATCCCTGTGACTGCAAGTGTTCAACTAATGCAGGCCCTGCACGGGTGAATAACTCTTTACCAACCTTTAGCCGGCAATCCGAGGGGGACAGTGATTTAGCCACCTCAAGCGCCCTTGTGGCGTCCTCGAAATCCAGAGCAACCAAAATTGGGCTGGATGTTGTTTCAAACTGTTTTGTCGACACCAAAAAATCCTGATTCTGAAACGTAAGTCATACTGTCCCATCGATGACAGGTAGGACATTGCCAGTGCCAGCTATGGCCGTTAAAACCACAGGAGCCGCAACGGTAGTGACGACCAATTTCTTCATCACGGCCAATAAGAGCAGTGAGAATGGGAAGAATGGGGTGTCCTTCATCTGAATAAGCACCATTGCCCAACGCCTCCCGCAGACCAGCCGCACTGGGGTGCTCGCTAAGTTCTTGCAATAAAAAGCGGATTGCAGCTGCTTCACCCTCGTGTTTGTTAAGTTCGTTAAAGAGCAATCGGGCAATATCAGGAATGGGAAATTTTACGTAAATAAACTCCAGCAAATCGCGATACTCTGCAGGATTTACCTCTGAATTGGCCATATCTTCCAGCAGGGATACCATAGCATCAGGAAAATCCACGGCACGGTTAATCAGAGCCTTCAAACTACTGACCGCATTTGAATAGCGATTAAGAGCCATTTCAAGTTCGACCCGAAGTAATTCTGAACGTGAGTTTTCGCTGGCGTATTGCTCTGCACGGTCGAGTGCGCGACGCGCTCCCAGGAAGTCGTGTTCTTTCAGGCCTATCCGTGCCAACTCACAATAAAAGTGGGAACGCAGACGATTCATTTCACGTTTTAACTGCCTGTCGTTACTGTCTTCTGTCAATAAATTGGCGACATTGACCGCTTTACGCCATTCCTTGGATTGTTGGTAAATTTCCAGCAGCGACATCAGTGAAGGGCTGCGGCAGGCAGAGGAAGTTTCCACCAGATTTTGTAAATACTTTTCAGCCCTGTCCAATACTCCGGCTTTTTGATAGTCGGTCGCCAATTCAAATTCCGCCAGTTCAAGTTGCACACTGGTGAGATCCTTTTTACTCAACAGATGTTCATGAATACGAATAGCCCGGTCAATTTCACCTTTGCGACGATAAATGGCCCCCAGCGCCAGATGGGTCTCCAGTGTATCGCTGTTGACATCCAGCGCAGCAAGAAAAGAGTCCAACGCATGATCTGGCACATCGGACACAAGAAAGCCGGCACCATAGGGGCGAATATTCTTGGACGAAGAAGTATTGGGTAAGCGCTGGAAACGGCCTAACAACCAACCGATGGCTATGGCGGTTGCAAGCATTAAGAAAATGGAAAAATCGTTCATTCTTTGTTGGTAGAAATTGCCTCTGGAGTAACTATACGATTCTGACTAGTTGAACGACGCTTCAGTTCCGCTCGACACTGTCGAAGTTTCAAACGAAGGGACAAATTTTTGCCAAAAAAGACAAGGAATCCGACCAGAAGACCTAACAACATCGCCAATACAAGCCACAGATATGTTGGCCATTCGGGAGAACTCCAACCCAGCCAGCTGATGCTCATGGGTATATCGTTTTCTGCAGCAAATCGAAAGCCCACCGCAAAGAGCAAGATTGCCAGTATGAGTAATACTATGTTGACCAGCTTTCGCACGCTCGAACTCTCGTATCGGATAGGAACAGGCAGATCATAGCAAAATACGTCCCATCAATGCTTAACAAGTCGCAAACAAAATTGATGGTGTGAGTGGAAGCTTCAGTGCTTTGAATGGTGTGGAAGTTACTTGATATTGACGCGTTCGCGCAGTTCTTTTCCTGGTTTGAAATGAGGTACGTACTTGCCAGCCAACTCAACAGAGTCACCAGTTTTGGGGTTACGTCCCACGCGCGCATTACGATAATGCAGATTAAAACTACCAAAACCTCGTATTTCAATACGATTGTTTGCAGCAAGATGCTCGGACATATGCTCGAGAATCAATTTGATAGCCACCTCAACATCCTTGGGAGGTAAATGATCCTGACTCGAGGCAATCCGGTCTATTAGTTCAGACTTGGTCATTTGGATACTCTATCAGAGAGGTTCCCGAAGCGACAGTCGATAGTCGCTTCGGGAGGTTCCCTTACTTGTCCTTGGTTTCCATCTGTGCCTTGATCAGGTCACCGATAGTTGAAGGTCCGGCTTGTTCCGCTTCTTGCTCACGCAGTTCACGCAATGCCGTTTTCTCATCGTCCATCTCACGAGCACGAACTGACAAGTTCAGTTGGCGACTCTTTCGATCGACATTGATTACCTTGGCTTCCAGTTCATCGCCAACCTTGAGCACAGTTGTGGCATCATCAACTTTATCGCGCGACAGTTCAGAGGCGCGGATATAGCCTTCGATATCATCGGCCAGCTTGATAGTTGCCCCTTTGGCATCCACTTCAGCAACAATACCTTTGACAATTGAACCTTTCTCATTGGCTGCAACAAAATCTGAATAAGGATCTTCAGACATTTGCTTGATACCCAGAGAAATACGCTCACGTTCACCATCGATAGCCAGAATAACGGCTTCAACTTCGTCACCTTTGGTGAACGAACGCACGGCTTCCTCGCCACTTTCGTTCCAGGACAGATCCGACAAGTGAACCAAGCCGTCAATACCGCCAGGCAAACCGATAAAGATGCCGAAATCGGTAATGGATTTGATAGCACCACTGATCTTGTCACCTTTCTGGTGATCTTGTGCAAATGCTTCCCATGGGTTCATGGTGCACTGCTTGATACCCAGAGATACACGACGACGTTCTGAATCGATATCCAGAACCATCACTTCAATCTCGTCACCTAACTGGACAATCTTCGATGGGTGAACATTCTTGTTGGTCCAATCCATCTCTGAAACGTGTACCAGACCTTCGATACCATCTTCCAACTCGGCAAAACAACCGTAATCGGTAAGGTTGGTAACACGAGCCTTGGTTTTGGTTCCTTCTGGATAACGATCAACCACGTTGACCCAGGGATCATCACCCAATTGCTTGAGCCCCAGTGAAACGCGGCTGCGCTCACGGTCAAACTTGAGGATACGAACATCCAGCTCTTGACCCACTTCAACCATTTCAGATGGGTGTTTGATCCGGCGCCATGCCATATCGGTGATATGCAACAGGCCGTCAATACCGCCCAGGTCAACGAATGCACCGTAGTCAGTAAGATTTTTAACAATACCCTTAACTACTGCACCCTCTTCCAGGCTTTCCAGTAATTGATCGCGTTCTTCGCTGTTTACAGACTCAAGCACCGCGCGGCGGGAAACAACAACATTGTTGCGTTTCTGATCCAGCTTGATGAGCTTGAATTCGATTTGCTTGCCTTCAAGGTGGGCCGTTTCACGTGTTGGTCGCACGTCAACCAAAGAACCGGGCAAGAAGGCACGAACGCCTTTAATATCAACCGTAAAGCCACCTTTGACTTTACCAGTTATCAGACCGCTAACGATCTCATCCGCTGCTTGTGATTTTTCAAGAGCGTTCCAAGTTTCGATGCGCTGAGCTTTCTCACGAGAAAGACGGGTAAGCCCGAAGCCATCTTCAACGGTTTCAAGAGCTACTTGAACTTCGTCTCCAACCTCGGCTTTAAACTCTCCACTTTCGTCGAGAAATTGATTTCGGGGGATAACACCTTCAGATTTGAGGCCTGCGTGAACAGTAACCCAATCTTTATCAATGTCGATAATTACACCGGTTACGATTGAACCGGTTTTCATGTCAATGGACTTTAGACTCTCTTCAAAGAGTTCGGCAAAGCTTTCGCTCATTTAGGATACCTATATTCAGGAACAGCGAACTGTTCATCCATCTGGCCCTCAGATGGTCTAGTCAACAAAAGCTCGTAAATTAGCCAATTCGGGCGACTAACTCAGAGCGCTAAAATCAGATTATTAAATCTCGGTTGGTGCTACTTTTGAGCGCTGTGCCAGAGTTTGATGATCTGTCCGACCACTTCATCAATGGTCATCCCTGTAGAATCAATCAGTATGCTGTCTTCGGCTGGGCGAAGGGGTGCAGCTTCTCGACCCATATCTCTGCGGTCTCGAGCCTGGATGTCTTCCACGAGGGCGCGCAGACTACCACCCTGCCCCTTTGATATCAACTGCTTATGACGTCTCTGCGCCCGCTCTTCAGCACTAGCGGTAAGATAGATCTTCAGATCCGCCTCAGGAAATATCTGAGTACCCATATCACGACCATCCGCCACCAGGCCAGGCGGCTCGGCGAAGGACTTTTGCAAATGCAGCAAAGCTTTGCGTATAGAGGGGTTTGCCGCTATCTGCGAAGCTATCGCTCCGACGTCCTCACCCCTGATCAAATCCGTAACTCTTTGACCTTCCAAAAGAATATCACCATTCACAAAATCAACATCCAGGTTTTCGGCGTATTCAGCTATAAGCTCGGTTTGTTTCAGGTCAAGCCCCTTTTGCTGACAAAATAATGCCAACAAACGATACAGGGCACCGCTGTCCAGGCAGCGAAAACCGAGCTGTTCAGCTACTAGCGTGGCGACAGTGCCTTTGCCCGAGCCGCTTGGGCCGTCGATGGTAATAACCCGGGGCATTACTGGATTTCGGTTATGTCGAGACCAGCTTTAACTGCAAGTTCAACAAAGTTGGGGAAAGAAGTTGCGACATTGTCACAATCCAGGATCTCGATACCTTTCCGAGCACGCAATGCCGCAATGGCGAAAGACATGGCCGTGCGATGATCACCACAGGAATCCACTGTACCGCCCTTGATTAATCCACCAGTAATTTCCATACCATCTTCAAGCACCTTGCATTTGATCCCCAGAGCTTTCAGACCATCGGCCATTACCTGAATACGATCGGTTTCTTTTACCCGCAATTCGGCAGCCCCGGTCAAACGGGTTGTTCCTGAAGCGCAGGCCGCAGCAATAAAAACTGCCGGAAATTCGTCAATTGCCAACGGCACCAGGTGTTCAGGAATATCAATACCCTGCAGAGGGGAGGATCGAACCACTATATCAGCGACCGGCTCATCACCCAGTAGCCGCTGATTTTGTAGCTCTATATCTGCTCCCATCAATTTAAGGATATGTATGACACCATCCCGTGTCGGATTGACTCCCACATTCTGCAGGCATACTTCGGAATCTTTTGCTATAGCGGCGGCCACCATAAAAAAAGTTGCCGAAGAGATATCAACAGGTACTTCAATTCGGGTGGACTGCAATTGCTGACCACTCTTCAAACTGATCCGGGAACCATCGGTCACCACATTAATAGAAAATGCACGCAACATACGCTCGGTATGATCTCGTGTTGCTGCCGGCTCAATGACCGCCGTTTCGCCTTGTGCGTAGAGCCCAGCCAAAAGCAAACAGGACTTTACCTGGGCGCTGGCCATAGGCATGGGGTATTCGATACCAACCAGATTTTTACCACCCTTTATTTTCAAGGGTGGCGTTCCACCCGTATTGGTATCGACCCGGGCCCCCATAAGCGACAAAGGGGCTGCTACACGTGACATTGGACGACGCGATAGTGATTCGTCTCCAACCAACTCTGTGTCAAAATCCTGACCGGATAAGATACCGGCAAGAAGGCGCATGGATGTACCTGAGTTGCCCACGTCCAGCGCTCGCTCTGGTGCCTGCAACCCCCGCAAGCCAACTCCCTCTATTTGCAGGGCACCATCCACAGGATCGGTAATTTTTACCCCCATAGCCCGGAATGCAGCCAGGGTAGCCAGGCTATCCGCACCTTGCAGAAACCCCGTCACCTCAGTGGTCCCTTGCGCCAGACTTCCTAGCATAATGGCACGATGCGAAATGGACTTGTCGCCGGGCAATACAAAAGTACCCCGGATAGAACCGCCGGGCTGAACCCGGAATTTTTTACTAGCTTTGCTCACGAATTTTGATCCGATTTGTGCAGAAATCCATTTCGGGTTTTTTGAGCACGCTCAAAGATTTCCTGAATCTGCTCCGGAGAAGATTCTCTCAGAGCGCTTTTAAGTTGTTCCAGGTGCTTTTCAAACTCTTCAATTCTGGCCGTGATCGACTCACGATTTGCAATCAATATATCCCGCCACATAACAGGGTCTGACCCGGCTATACGACTGAAATCACGAAAACCTCCTGCCGCATAGCGCAACACCTCGGTCTGTTCCTCCATACTGGCCAGCTGATCCACCAGAGTAAAAGCGAGAATATGGGGTAGATGGCTTGTAGCCGCCAGAATCTTGTCGTGGTGCTCCGGGGTCATCAGATCGACCTCCGCACCAAGCTCGGTCCAGAGTTGTTTTACCCGCTGCAAGTGTTGCACGTCTTCCCGACCAGTAGGGGTCAAAATTACCCGGTGCTGTACAAAGAGCTCAGGGTTGGCCGCCTGCACACCAAATTTTTCGGATCCGGCAATGGGGTGACCGGGAACAAAGTTACCCGGCAGTTCGGACCAAATCTCTTTCACCTGGGCGACAATATTGGATTTGGTACTGCCGACATCCGTAATAGTGGCATCGGTCTTCAAGTGCCGGTGGATTTCCGCCAACAATGGTCCCATAGCCATTACAGGGGCTGCCAGAAGGATCATATCCTCATTTGTGCAGCCCTCGAGAAGCATCTCGACATCTTGAAAACCACGGTCAATCACACCAGCCTTCACTGCGTATGCAAGAGATTCAGCGCTGCGATTCAAGCCATAAACTTCTTTCACCAGCCCCCGATTTTTTGCTGCCAGGGCAACACTGCCACCTATCAGACCGAGACCCACAACTATGAGCCGGCGTATAGGGGGCAAGGTGTTGTTTAAGGTATCAGACATATCAGCGAGGCAGGCTCAAGCCGAAGCTAGAGCACCGCTACAGGGTAAGAGCCGAGAATCTTGATATCGCAACCAATGCGATTGAGGTCATCGAATGCAGCAGCTACTGCCTTATCGGTTACGTGCCCCTTGAAATCGATAAAAAACACATAATTCCAGTTGGCAGAAAGCGAAGGCCGCGACTCCAACCGGGTCAGGTCCACCTGATTTCGCTCAAAGGGTTCGAGGAGGGTAAAAAGAGCGCCGGGGCGATTTTTAATCGACAGCATTACCGAGGTCTTGTCCTCGCCACTGGCTCCGACATCCGCGTTGCCAATCACCAGAAAACGGGTGGTATTGTCCGGATGATCTTCGATTTTTTCGGCAATAATACGCAGGTTATAGAGCTCAGAAGCGATGTCACCGGCGATAGCAGCGCTATTCCATTCAGTTCGTACCCGACGAGCCGCTTCGGCATTGCTGCTAACCGCAACTTTTTCGACCGAGGGATAATTGGCATCAAGCCAGTGCCGGCATTGGGCCAGGGATTGAGCATGGGAGTAAACACGGGTTATCCCGGATTCCTGGGTTTTCTCCCCTATCATCAGATTGTGGTGTATACGCAGTTCGACCTCACCACAAATTTTGAGACCGGAATTAATAAAGCTGTCCAGTGTGTGGGTAACAATACCCTCAGTGGAATTTTCAACCGGCACTACACCATAGTGGCAAGCTCCTGCCTCGACTTCCCGAAACACCTGCTCGATGGTGGAAAGAGGCTGGGTAACAGAACTGTGCCCAAAGTGCTTAATAGCCGCGGCCTGGGTGAAGGTGCCCTCCGGGCCCAAATACGCCACTTTGGTGGGTTCTTCCAGGGCCAGACAGGCAGACATGATCTCCCGGAACAGCCGCGCCATTTCCTCATCGCCAAGAGGCCCGGGGTTTTTCTCCATAATACGTCGCAAAACCTGGGCTTCCCGCTCGGGACGGTAAAATACAGTGTCCTCGTCGGCGTCTTTTTTAACCTTGGCGACTTCGGCTGCACAGTTGGCCCGTTCGCTTATCAGAGCAACCAGACGGTTATCTATCTCGTCTATGCTCGCCCTGAGCTTGGCCAGATCATCGTTAGTCATCTTCACCCTCTTCAGGGCTCTGATCATCTTCAGTCTCGGCAATTCGTTCTGCGGCAATCAGCTTCTCTTCTTTCTTGAGACGAATTACCCGCACACCCTGGGTATTCCGCCCAAGCGTCGAAATTTCATCCGCTGCGGTACGCACAACGGTTCCGCCATCCGAGATCAACATCACCTCGTCGCCATCGGCAACTTCAAGGGCACCAACCAGGGCACCATTACGCGCAGAGGTCTGCATAGCAATAACACCCTGACCACCACGCCCCTGAGTGGAAAACTCTGAAACTTCGGTCTGCTTGCCATAACCGTTTTCCGTTACGGTCAAGACGCGACTGTCATCTGAAGGCACGATCAGGGAAATAACTCTCTGATCTTCTTTGATACGAATACCCCGAACTCCACGGGAAACCCGACCGGTTGTACGCACGTCTCGTTCATTAAAACGGATTGCCTTACCTGAATCGACAAAGAGCATAATGTCAGACTCGCCGTCAGTAATAGCGGTACCTATCAGGTGATCGCCCTCGTCCAGTTCAACAGCTCGCAATCCGGAGCTGCGCTGTCGGGAATAGGCTGACAGCACGGTCTTCTTCACAGTGC
>JBFHKI010000004.1:0-24204 GCA_041595415.1 Pseudomonadales bacterium
CATAGGGGTAATCCGCCGCAAAGAGAATACGATCAGCACCCAGCTCATCGAGGGACAATCGCAGAGAAGTCTCCTGAGTTACTCCCGAGGTTGTGATCACAAAATGATCTTTGAAGTATTCACTGGGTAGTCTTTCCATTTCCCGCACCGCACCGATTTTTACCTGCAATAGATAGCGGTTATCAATACGCTGCAGATAGAAAGGAATACCCTCGCCCATATGGCCGAGAATAATCTGCAAATTTGGGAACTCGTCAAACACACCGCTCATAATCAGGCGCATTGCATGCAGGCTGGTATCTTCGGCAAACCCCCAACCGGCAAAATACAACCCGTAGTCCAGATAGGGTTCGATCATGCCGTTTGAAGGCGTGCGTGGGTGTAGATAAATAGGTGATTTCAGCGCATTGGCGGCCTCAAAAATGGGCCAGTACTTTTGATCAACAAGATATTCTCCATTGGTGTGGGAGTTAATCAAGGCACCTTTCAGACCGAGAGAATTTACCGCACGCTCAAATTCCTGAGCTGCTTCTTCGGGCATCTGTGGAGCCAACGCAGCCAAACCGGCAAACCGATCCGGATGTGCCTGTACCGCCTCGGACAAAACATTATTTGCGTCATGAGCAAGATCCCGCCCCAGCTCGGGAGTAAAAACCTGTACTCCCGGCGAGGTGATGGAAATCACCTGCATATCGATATTCGTAGCATCCATATCGGCAATGCGGCCAGCACCCAGATCAATCAGGCGCTGGTGTATCAGTCGCGTTCCCGGGCTGTCAGCCAGAATACTTTCGCCCATCTTGCGAAAACCCGGTTCTCCCGGAGACCCCGCTGCCAGAATTTTGCTCCACTCGTCAGCGATATCCTGAGTAACAAAGGCTTCCTCAATAGCGATTTTTTTATAAGGACTAGCCGCTGAGCGAGAATACAGAGCACAGCTTTGCAGAGCCACTGAACTGGCCAAAGATGCCTTCAGAAAATTTCTTCTACTGGATAAAAAGTGTGTCATTGATCCCCCCAAGAATTTTGCACCAGATGAACGTTACACCAGCTGCGCAAACCCCCGCCAGAAGAAATTGAATCTACGGGTCACTATTCAAAATTTGTAACCTATATAGAGACACCACAAATAGTTTGCAGGTTTTCACCGATACGAACTAATCAGCGCTGCGGTTCACAGGGTATCAGCCCCTTAATAGCCCGGGGCAAGTTATTGGGTTAGGTCTACACAATCATATTCCTGAAAAGGGAAGGAGGTTCTGACCACAAAGTCGCTGCCCTCGTAAGGAGCAGTAAGGTAAAGCGGATCGTTTACAATGTAAGTTCGGTCTAACCTGTTGCCATCTTCGCTAAGGGAAAACCGCTCTACAACATGCATCTCTTCGCTGTGTTTAACGGCACGCCCCGTGGCAGACAAATAACCTTCCGCAAAACCAATCGTATCAACTACCAAAGTATCTCCCTCCCACTTGCCTATGGAATGTCCGACGATACTGGGGACTAAATCGTCTGGATGTGATTCCATATCGAGATGGATGGTCCGGCTGATCATTTCCATAAAGCCATAATTCATTATGATGCTGTTTTCTGATTGGACTATTTGATTCACCTGTTCGTTAAAGATCCAGTCCAAAAAGATGTTGGTGGTCTGACAATTTAGTCTTGGATTCTCTTGCGGATTAAAATCCAAGCCAGCAGCAATGCCTGCTTCGGATTGAGCGACTTGCGGCCCACGGCCTCCACCTTGTTGGGGCGGTCTTTCACCATCTTCTTGTGGAGGTCTTTCACCTACACCCCGAGGAGGCCTTCCGTCACTATCAGGAGCAGCTCTTTCGGCACCACCACGATTTTGTTGTTGAAATAACGCAATCCAATTGCCACTCAGATTCGGTATTCCATCCACGAATTCTGTTTCAACCTCGACAGGCTGTTCTATGGGTGTATTTAAAATATCTTCGGTGCCAACAACTTGCCCATCAGGAAAGACTATTGATCCTACCGCGCAGCTAAACTCTCCATTACGGGAAGGGTTCCCAGTAATTTTAATGGCGCTACCTGTAGCGAACATTTCCTCCGACCAGCCGTTTCGCCTCAACAAACTGGCGCCGCTCATTTCACAGCTCCAAGCCTCAACTACACCTTCCCCGTTTATCACATCAACATAGACGTAAGCGTGGGGGTTAACCAAACGAACACCTGTCACCTGACCGGACAGCTCTACATTTTTTGAAACATCAAATTGACCGTTAACACCATGATGAGCAAGTGCACCGGCGCTGCCAATTACAGTCAGAAGAAACAGAAAACCGGACATTAATTTTCGATCGGACGTGATCATTATTTACCCCAAAAAAATCGATTTGAATTATGAGCAATTGCAGTTTCGAATCAGCAGAACAAGACCCGAACTTAATTTTAGCTTGAGCATAGTATGTTCTCTTGCCAACAGTTGGCTTTAGGAAACGGTCGTTAATCCATAATATTTACAATCAGTTACAAGGCATGGTGCAGATTAACAATTCAGGTTTGGATTGTTTCCCACCTCTCCACTCGAGTTTTACAAGCAGAAATTATCAGATAACAAAACTGGGGCGGAGCCCTGTGTTTTGCTTGAGGCATGAAACCTTTAGGCCTACAAAAAAGGCCCCACAATGTGGAGCCTTTGTTTGTTCGTGGTGCCCAGGGGCGGATTGCTCGCTCCATCCTTTGATGGAGCTCGGCCTGCGGCCCTCCCTACGGGAGTCCAAAAATGCTCTCGCATTGTTGTCGAACCACGTTGGTGATCCTCATCCAACCCATGAAACACATGCATAAAAAAGGCCCTGCAATAGCAGAGCCTTATTTTATGTATGGTGCCCAGGGGCGGAATCGAACCACCGACACGAGGATTTTCAATCCTCTGCTCTACCGACTGAGCTACCTGGGCAAAATAAATTGCGGACAATTTGTTGTCCCTTTTGTCGCGCCGACTATCCTGTACTCGACGGAAAAGAGGCGCGTATTAAAGCGATTGGACTAGTCCGAGTCAAGCACCTATCTACTTAGATGGTTGCTATTCTGTATCTGGAGCTATATATCCCTCAGCCTGATCCACTTCGTCACCAGCAAAGTACTTATCGCGCTGCTCGTCGAGGTAAGCTCTATCAGTCAGATCCATCATGTTGAGTCGCTTTTCATTGATCAAGGTGGTCTGGTGAGCCATCCACTCTTGCCAGGCTTGCTTGGAAACATTTTCAAAAATATGTTGGCCTTTTGGCCCCGGGAAGGGTGGAAAGTCCAAACCCTCCAGTTCTTTTTTATATTTGATGCAATTGACGGTTCTGGCCATTTTGTTTCTCTGTTAGTTCTTCAAACAACTTGCTGACCGGCGCTGGCAATCCGCCCGGCACCGGAGAATTGAGGTTATACCAGAGGCCCGCCTCATAATCCAAAACTCTATCGGGCTCGGTATGTTCTATCACAAGAGGCACAAAATCCAGATGGAAGTGGCTAAAGGTGTGGCGCCGCTGTGCCAGGCTATGTGCTCCGCTCACATCTGGTCTTTGTGCCTCTTCATAGACAACTGGTGGACAAAACATACCTCCCCAGATACCGGTAGGCGGGCGTTTTTCCAAAAATATCTCACCTTGTAGGTTTGTGTAGATCAACATTCGTGCCTTGCGTACCGGCTTGTCACTTTTTTTGGCTTTCTTAACCGGCAATTCCTCTTGGCGGCCTTCGGCAAAGGCCACACAACTACTCCTCAGCGGACACGGCTGGCACCTGGGCTTACGGGCACAGAGTGAAGCCCCCAGATCCATAATCGCCTGGGCGTAATCGGCGTGATGTTGATTCGGGGTGTGCTCCGTGGCCAACTCCCAGAGTTTTGCCTGGGTATTGGCCTGCTGCGGCAAGCCGTCGATTCCGTGGTAACGGCACAACACCCTGCGCACATTGGCATCGAGAATTACCCCTGTCTGGGCAAAGGCCTGGGCGCGAATGGCTCCGGCAGTGGAGCGCCCTATTCCCGGCAGGCTTTCCAGATCTTCCTGTTTGGAGGGGAATTCCCCGCCAAAGCGATCGCGCACTTCTTTGGCGGCAGCGTGGAGGTTACGGGCGCGGGCGTAATACCCCAAGCCGGCCCAAAGGGCCAAAACTTCGTCCAGATCAGCATTGGCCAGATCAATGACTGTGGGAAAGTGATCCAGAAACTTTTTGAAATAGGGAATTACCGTGCTGACCTGGGTTTGTTGCAACATGATTTCAGACAACCATACCCTATAAGGCTCACGCGGGTGCTGCCAAGGCAGGTCCTTACGCCCCGAATGCTGGTACCAGCCAAGCAGTGCTTCCGCAAAACTATCCATGCAGACAATCCGTTATTTAAGGAACTGATTCAAAAGACCTTCCAGCAATTGCTGGCCGGCAGGCTTTTCAGCGTCACTTTCAGTGGAATCTATTTGCAGACGGTTGCTCAGGTTTTGACCAATCGCCTGCCTGATAACATCAGACACAAAATCCTGATCGATACTACAGCTCGGTTTGATAGCCGCAGAGTTAGCGGTGGCCAAACCACCAGTACAAACCAGTGGCAGGGTGCGATTACGCAAATATTGGTTAACTGTACAGCCATTTTCGCTGGTTTTTTCCGCGCTGATACGAGCTTGCAGGTCAGCCCGGTACTGCATCGATACCAAGTTAAAGCGCCCCACCCCACTGGCCTTGATGTTACCTATTGCCGCTTCCAGACCGGTTATCTGCGCCAACCCATTACCCAGCATGATATTGGCACTCATATCCTGCAGCGCCGTATTATCTGCCATCGTCCCGTAATTACTGGTTAAAGACATGCGCTGCAGTCGGTCTGAGATATCGCAGACCATACCTTCCACATCCACACCGAGCAGGCTCAAGTCTGCGGCATTTATCGCGCCATTACCTATAGCATTTTTGACAATTTCCTCGCCACTGTTTCCAACCGAGTTGGCTGCAAATTGAGCCGATATACGACCACGTACATTGGCTTGCCCCGTCAAGTCGGTCAAAAGCTGGCCGAGTAAAATATCTTCGGCCACCAGATTAAAGCTATGTCCTGTGCCCCCAGGAGACTCCATAGTTGAAGCATTTAGACTGATATTGCCTCCGGCCAGGTCAGCATTGAATTTTTCCACGATAACTTGTCTGTTGTTCGCTGAAATCAGGCTGTCTATAGCGCTCAGTGTTAATCCGAAGGATTGCAGCTGACCTATTTCCAGAGCAATGCTGGCCGCGTAGTCCATTTCCGTTTGGGTTGGTTGTTCGGCGGTGACCGAGGTTTCTTCAACTCCGGGCAAATAGCGATCCAAATCTATGCTATCGAGACTACCGACGAAGCTGAACTCGGGAATTGTCGACAGGGTCAATACCAGCTGGCCCTCGAGATTACTTGAGTCGAGGCTTAGATACAGGTTGTCAAGACGGAGTTGCTCTTCATCGAGAGCAAGGTCAAAAGCCAATTGGCCAACACTCAGTGCCTGTTCATCCGCTAGGTGAAGCTGTATACCCATGTTTTGTATTTGCTGGCGAAAATTCCACTCGTTTGTTTGCACACTGCCTTGCAAGGCGAGGGGCTGAAGATGACCCTGAACAAAACCTTCGAGCAACATATCGCCACTCTGTATCTGCCAGTTGCTCGCCTCGATGCTCTGCTCACTGGGCGTGAAAGCAATTTCCCCGCTAGCGCTTATTGGTACAGCCACACCGGAAACAAGCGGCACAACAGACAAAGATGCCAGCCGCATATTTATCTCTTCGGCGGTAAGTGCAAGTTGCGTCTGCAAAACAACGGGCTGGGCAAATTGCAGACCGGGGCCAGACAGATTGAAACTCATTTGCAGATAAAAACTGTCGCCCCGCAAATTCAATTGCTGAGTATTGAGCTGGATGTTTTCGACAAGCAAAGTTTCTTCCTGCCCAGAAAACAGGCTTATACGGCTCGATTCAATATTCAGGTGCTCAAAATAAATTGCCGGCACAGCGGAATTATTTGCTCTCGGAACCTGAACATCAGCCTCGGATTCTTGATCGGCCAAAACAGGATCAGATTGCAACTGTAGATCAGCACCATAGATATTCAGCCCTCGAAATTGCAATTGTTTGTGCAGCAGAGGTCGAATTTGCAGAGTTAAATCCAGACGCTGGATGCGAGCGTCAATCTCAGCACCGTCCATAGTCGCTTGCAGACCAGTATCATTTACCACCAATACCAATTCAGGGAATAACTTCCAGCCCAGCTCACCTTCGATATTCAGCTGTACGCCTTGCTCCGCTGCCAGCTTTTCAATTTCATCACGGTAATCGTTTGGATCCAGCGTAAGAATAAATACAAGGCTTCCGGCAAATAACAATAACGGAACACCGACTAACAATGAGCTCCATATCAGAATTTTTTTCATTGCACCCCCCTAAGACAGCGCTATGGCAACAGAGATTATTGGCAGCTATCTGACGACATCCGCCTGTCCGCACACTATAATCGCCTTTTTGCCCGGAGCCACCAATGACAGAGCGAAAAGCTTCCGTCAGTCGCGACACACTGGAAACCCAAATCACAGTAGATGTGAATCTGGACGGTACTGGTGTAGGCGAATTTAACACTGGCATACCTTTTCTTGAGCACATGCTCGATCAGGTTGCCCGCCACGGCATGGTCGACCTGAAGGTTGAAGCCAAAGGCGACTTGCATATTGACGACCACCACACCGTGGAGGATATCGGTATCACCATGGGTCAAGCCTTTGCCAAAGCTGTTGGCAACAAGGCAGGTATCAACCGTTATGGTCACGCCTATGTACCATTGGACGAGGCCCTGTCGCGCGTGGTTATCGACTTCTCAGGCCGCCCCGGTCTGGAGATGCACGTCGAGTTCACTCGCGCCCGCATTGGCGAGTTTGATGCCGACCTGTTCTACGAATTTTTTCAGGGCTTTGTGAATCACGCCCAGGTCACTCTGCACCTGGATAATTTGCGCGGCGCCAACGCACACCACCAGGCCGAAACCCTGTTCAAGGCTTTTGGTCGTGCGCTACGGATGGCCCTGACACCAGACGCACGCATGGGCGACACTACACCCTCGACCAAAGGCGTTCTCTAGGATTTCAATCGCAATGTCAAAGCAACTCGTCGCTATAGTCGATTACGGCATGGGCAACCTGCACTCTGCACGCAGCGCTCTGGAGCATGTCGGCAATAATCTTGAAGTGGTTGTAACTTCGGACCCGGAAGTAATCGACAGTGCCGACCGGGTAGTATTTCCCGGGGTTGGAGCGATACGCGACTGCATGGCAGAAATCCGCCGGCTTGGCTTTGACAAACTCATTCTGGAGCAGATCAAACAAAAGCCGGTGTTAGCCATCTGTGTCGGTCTGCAAGCTTTGATGCAACACAGTATGGAAAACCAGGGTATTGACTGCATTGGCGTGTTTAAGGGCGAAGTGGTTAAGTTTGATACTGAAGCGCGCGACGCAGAAGGCAACCGCCTCAAGGTTCCCCATATGGGCTGGAACCAAGTCAAACATACAGCCCACCCTATGTGGCAAAAAATTGAGGATGGCGAACGTTTCTATTTTGTGCACAGCTATTACACCAAGCCACAACACACTGAGCAGATATTTGGCACCTCAACCTACGGAATTGAGTTTGCCTGCGCCCTTGCCAAACCAAACTTGTTTGCCGTGCAATTTCACCCGGAGAAAAGTCAGCATGCCGGGTTGCAGTTACTTAATAATTTCTTGAGCTGGAATGGTGATCTTTAAACTGCCGAACCGTCTCGTTTTGAAACCAAACCCGATTCATTACAGGTAAAAAAATGATCGGGGTTCTGCCCCGTACCAAGAGAGTAATTATGCTTATTATCCCCGCAATAGATCTAAAAGACGGACACTGTGTTCGACTCAAACAGGGATTAATGGAAGAAACCACAGTTTTCTCTGAAGACCCGGTCACCGTAGCCAGTCAATGGGCCCAGGAAGGCGCTCGACGCCTACACGTTGTTGATCTTAATGGCGCCTTTGCCGGCACCCCGGTCAACCGCACTGTAGTTAACGAAATCACCGCAAACTACCCCGGTTTGCCCGTGCAAATTGGTGGCGGAATTCGCAATCTCGACACGATCGAAAGCTATGTGATCGCCGGCGTCAGCTGGGTCATTATCGGTACCAGCGCGGTGGAAACCCCGGAGATGGTAGCCGAAGCCTGTCGCGAATTCCCAGGTAAGATAATAGTGGGACTGGATGCCAAAAATGGCATGGTAGCTACTGACGGCTGGGCCAAGGTAACCGATATAAAGGCTACCGAATTGGCCAAGCGTTTTGAGCAGGATGGCGTTGAGTCCATCATCTACACCGACATCGCCCGCGACGGCATGATGCAGGGCGTCAATGTTGAACAAACTCTGGAAATGGCGCGCGCCAGCACAATCCCCATTATCGCCTCAGGCGGCATTACCAATATGGAAGACATCAAAGCCCTGGTGGCGGTGGCCGATCAAGGCATTATGGGGGCCATTACCGGACGAGCTATTTATGAAGGCACTCTGGATCTGGCCGAAGCCCAGGCCTTGTGTGACGAAAAGTCACAGTCCGAAGCTCAGTAACCAAGTCCTTCGGGTTATTGCAAAGATCTGAATCGGGCCAAGTATCTTAACGCACCTCGATACCCCGAGATGCCATCAAGGCCTTGGCTTCTCCTACCGTGTGTTCACCATAGTGGAAAATGCTGGCAGCCAATACCGCGTCGGCCCCACCCTGTGTTACACCATCGGCCAGATGTTCTAGCGTTCCAACGCCACCTGAAGCAATGACCGGAATGTGCACGGCTTCACTGACAGCTCGGGTCAATTCCAGATCAAATCCGATACGGGTGCCGTCTCTGTCCATACTGGTCAGCAGTATTTCTCCCGCTCCCAGCTCACACATCTTTGCCGCCCATTCGACCGCATCTATACCAGTGGAACGCCGTCCGCCGTGGGTAAATATTTCCCAGCGATGGCCAGTGAGTTCTTTATCGACTTTCTTGGCATCTATGCCTACTACAATACACTGACTGCCAAAGCGAGCTGCCGCCTCGGCAACAAACTCCGGGCGACGCACAGCGGCAGAATTAATACTCACCTTGTCGGCGCCGGCATTTAACAGATTGCGGATATGACTGAGCTCGCTGATCCCGCCGCCCACGGTCAGAGGAATAAAAACCTCGCTGGCTATCTGCTCCACTGTGTGAATGGTGGTATCACGTTCTTCATGACTGGCGGTTATGTCCAGAAAGGTAATTTCGTCGGCGCCCTGTTCGTTATAACGGGCGGCGATTTCCACAGGGTCACCGGCGTCACGGATATCGACGAAATTGACACCTTTTACAACTCGACCCTGATCAACATCAAGGCAGGGGATTATGCGTTTGGCAAGAGACAAGGTTTGCGGCTCGGTTAATATTTGGTGAAATTGTAGCATCGCACCAAAGCCGACGAATACGCCTTGGCCTATACTGAAGCGATGACTTCTGAAAAATTTTCCTCAGACACAAGAGAACGTATTGCCGTAGGCATTAGCCGCTGCCTGCTCGGTGAGGAAGTACGTTACAACGGCGGTCATAAGCTGTCGCCTTTCTGCCGCGACCATTTATCCAACTGGTTTGATTTTATCGATAGCTGTCCCGAGGTTGAAATCGGTTTACCGGTACCCCGCGAGCCTATGCGCCTGGTAAATACCGGGCAGGGTATCCGGGTACTGGAAATCAAAAACCCGGAAATTGATCATACCGATGCCCTGTCTTCTCTGGCCGATAACAAAAAATCCGAACTGGATCCGCTCTGTGGTTTTATCTTTATGCAAAATTCACCAAGCTGTGGGGCCTTTCGGGTAAAGACCTATCATGCTAACGGCAACTCAGAGAACAGTCTGGGCCGCGGCGCCTTTGCCAAAAGGGTTCTGCAGCTTTATCCAAACCTGCCGGTTGAAGAAGCTGGGCGATTGAGTGACCCTCAATTACGGGAAAACTTTGTCAGCCGGGTTTTTCTGTTTCACGAATGGCGACAGCTAAAAAACAGTGAACTGACTCGGGAGCAAATTATCGCCTTTCACAGCAAGTTGAAATATCTGTTGATGGCCAAGTCCCAACGCCATTACAAGCTGGCCGGTCGTTTGCTATCGCGCGCTGGCAAATACTCGCTTCCTCTATTGGCCGACCGCTACGAAATGATTCTGATGGACGGCATGAAGCGCATAGGTGGTCGCAAAAGCCACACCAACGCCCTGCAACATATGCAAGGATATCTGAAAAAAGTGCTCAGCCCGGAACAAAAATCCGAACTAAACAATTTAATAGAGGCCTATCGAACCGGTGAAGTGCCTTTGATAGCGCCACTGATCTTGCTACGCCACTACTCCCGCAGCGCTTCGGGGTACTATCAGGAGCAACGTATTCTGGAGCCCCACCCCAAAGAACTGGGACTCTACAACAATATCTAGATATGGCTCCTATCTGTTGTGCCTGTGGGCGATCAGCTCATCTACCACTGCCGGATCGGCCAGGGTACTGGTATCTCCCAGATTATCCAGCTCGTTCGAGGCAATCTTGCGTAATATGCGCCGCATAATTTTACCGGATCGGGTTTTGGGCAAGCCGGGCGCCCACTGAATCAAGTCGGGTTTGGCGATGGCGCTGATCTCTTCCACACAGAGCGCCAACAACTCTTTTTGCAATTCCTCGCTCGGTTCGACACCGTCCATCAGGGTGACATAGGCGTAAATGCCCTGTCCCTTGATATCGTGGGGGTAGCCCACCACGGCGGCCTCGCTCACAGATGGGTGTAAAACCAACGCACTTTCAATCTCTGCAGTGCCCAAACGGTGGCCACTACAATTGAGCACATCATCCACCCGACCAGTAATCCAGTAAAAGCCGTCGGCGTCACGGCGCGCTCCGTCGCCAGTGAAATAGTGCCCTGGAAAAGGCTTAAAGTAGGTATCAATCATGCGTTGGTGGTCACCATAGATTGAACGTATCTGACTCGGCCAGGATTGTTTGATACAGAGATTGCCCGACGCCTCCCCTTGTAGTTCTTTACCTTCATCGTCCACCAGAACCGGAACGACACCAAAAAATGGCAGGGTTGCCGAACCGGGTTTCATGGCGGTAGCACCGGGTAGCGGAGTAATCATATGAGCCCCGGTTTCCGTTTGCCACCAAGTGTCAACAATGGGGCAGCGGCGTTCGCCTACTACATTGAAATACCATTCCCAGGCTTCGGGATTGATGGGTTCACCTACAGTGGCAAGCAGCTTGAGGCTCTTGCGGGAAGTGCTTTCCACATATTTATTACCCAGCCCCATCAGGGCGCGTATGGCCGTAGGTGCCGTATAGAACTGGTTAACTCCGTGTTTATCGCAGACCTGCCAGCAACGGGAGGCATCCGGGTAGGTTGGCACTCCCTCAAACATAAGAGTGGTGGCACCGTTGGCCAGAGGACCGTAAACAATATAGCTATGACCGGTAATCCAGCCGACATCAGCCGTACACCAATAGATATCGCCCTCTTGATAATCGAAGGCGTATTTGAATGTCATAGCTGACATCAACAAATAACCCGCGGAAGTATGCAGCACGCCCTTGGGTTTACCGGTCGAGCCGGAGGTGTAAAGGATAAAGAGCGGGGTTTCGGCATCTACCATCACAGGTTCACACTCGGCCTCAACTGCGGCGGTCGCCTCTTCGTACCAGATATCTCGGCCATCCTGCATTTCAACATCCGCACCGGTTCGTTTAACTACAATGCAGGTGCCGGTATCCGGACATTCTTGCAACGCCTGATCGCAATTGTGCTTGAGTGGGACCTTTTTACCTCCGCGCACCCCTTCATCCGCCGTTATCAGAACCTTGCAACTGCTATCGAGGATTCGGTCTTTTAAAGATTCAGGAGAAAATCCGCCAAACACCACTGAATGAATAGCGCCAATTCGGGAGCAGGCCAGCATGGCGTAGGCCGCTTCGGGAATCATGGGCATATAGATACAGACCCTATCGCCCTTCTCGACGCCGCGTGCTTTCAGAACATTCGCCAGGCGACAGACCTTTTCATGCAGCTCAGCATAGGTGATATGGGCACTGTCGGCCGGGTCATCGCCTTCCCAGATAATGGCGACCTGTTCGGCACGTTCGGGCAAGTGGCGATCGATACAATTGACGGATACGTTTAACTCTGCGCCTCCAAACCAACTGGCCTGTCCGCTATGGATATCGGACTCACACACAGCATCCCACTCTTTGTTCCAACTCAGGAAAGCACGCGCCTGCTCTGCCCAGAACAAGTCCGGCTGCTCAATGGACTGTTGATACATGCTGCGGTATTTGCCAGCATCGATATGGGCTTTTTCAAAGAAAGAGGAAGGTATCTTATGGTTTTGGTTTGGGTCGCTCATAGTCCCGTCTGTTTTGCAAAAAAGTGGGGGCTAAATCTACTACAGATTAAATTTCTTTGCTTGGACCAAGTTCGTCACTTCAAGGGTCGAAGTTCAAACATCCGGTGGGCTCTACCTTTTTGATGCTTTGTCTTTGAACAAACAAAGACAGCGAGTCCCCCGATAACGGAGAATCGCTCAACCAAAAAATCAGATTAAATCAGACAGCCTGAATAGGTATATCGTGATTGGTGCGGAATTTGCGGTTGTCGCCGTCAAAATAGACCAGATTAGGTATGTGTTTTGCAGCTTCTTCTTCCGAATAGTGGCCGTAGGCGGCGATAATAACCCGATCACCAACTTGTACTTTACGCGCCGCAGCTCCGTTCATGGAAATCATGCCAGAACCGCGCTCACCCAGAATAATATAGGTAGAAAAGCGCTCGCCATTGTTAACGTTATAAACGTCAATTGCTTCAAATTCGCGCAACCCGGCTTGATCAAGCAGATCTTCGTCTATCGCACAGGAGCCGTCGTACTCAAGCTCGGCGTGAGTAACACTGGCTAAGTGCAATTTGGCTTTCAGCATTTTCAGATTCATAGTATCTATTCTTCTCTCGCAGACTCTCTGCTCAGGCTAAAGACAGGGTCAGGTTATCAATCAATCTGGCCCCGGCCGTAAAGAGGGCGCCAAGTATAGCCAATTCCTTGTCGCCGTCTACTGCCGAAACTAAAGTCTCGGCATTACATACGGAAAAATAATCTACTCGGAATCCAGCCGTCTCAATCTCTTTTATTGCCGCCTCTTCAACTTTTTTATAGTCCCGCTCACCCTGTTCAATTTTGGCTTTGGCCGCACAAAGTGAAAGGTAAAGCTGATTGGCCTTGGGCCGCTCCTCATCTAGGAGATATCGGTTGCGGGAACTCAGGGCCAGGCCGTCATAGTCACGCGCCACCGGGGCGCCAATGATCTCGACCCCCATACAGAGGTCTGCCGCCATTCGCCGAACTACCGCCAACTGCTGGTAGTCCTTCAGCCCGAAAACCGCCACATCCGGCTCCACAATATGGAACAGCTTGGTAACTACGGTAGTCACGCCTTCAAAGTGCCCGGGGCGTGAGGCACCACAGAGCACATCCGTCATGGTTGGAACGATGACCCGGGTCTGATCCTCCATACCATTGGGATACATCTCCCGTTCATCCGGGGCAAAGAGATAATCGCAGGCTTCGGCATCAAGCTGCTCACAATCACTTTCAAAGGTTCGTGGATATTGATCCCAGTCTTCATTCAATCCGAATTGCAGACGATTCACAAAGATGGTGGCAACCACCAAATCCGCCTGCTGTTTTGCCAGACGAACAAGCTGCAAATGACCTTCATGCAGGTTGTCCATTGTCGGCACGCAGGCAATGCGCTTGCCTTGCGCACGCTGTGAATCGAGCTCAGACCGCAGTTCCGCTATATGTCGAAAGAGGTGTAAATTCATAAGGTCGCGAAGGATAAACCAGAAATGGTGCAGCGCCAAATCAAACTAGAGATGAAAGATAGAAGCCTTAACCAAGCCTCAATTACAGACCAGGTAATCAGCCATCATACTGATCGTCACCGGCAAAATAATCCCTCGCGAGATTGTTAAAACGCGTGTATTTACCTTCAAACTGCAGCCGGCAGGTGCCAATTTCACCGTTTCGTTGTTTGCCGATAATCACCTCGGCAATACCCTTGTCGGGGCTGTCTTCATTGTAATATTCGTCACGGTACAAGAAGAGGATAACGTCGGCGTCCTGCTCAATCGCACCTGATTCACGCAAGTCCGAGTTCATAGGCCGTTTGTTGGGCCGCTGCTCAACCCCACGATTTAACTGCGACAAGGCGATCACAGGACATTCAAACTCACGCGCAACCTGCTTGAGAGAACGGGAGATTTCGGAAATTTCCTGCACCCGGTTATCTCCGGCGCCATTCACCCGCATCAGTTGCAGGTAATCAAGCATGATCATGGCCGGTGCACCGTGCTCACGCACCAAACGCCGGGTACGGGCGCGAACCTCGGTCGGTGTCAGGCCAGGGGTGTCATCAATAAAGAGTTTTTTACCCTTGAGTCTCGTGGCCGCACGGGACAGCTGGTCCCAGTCGTCACCACTGAGCTTGCCGTCGCGAATTTTTTTCAATTCGATACGACCAACTGAAGCCAGGAGACGCATCATCAGGGCCTGGGCTGGCATCTCCAGACTAAAAATCAACAGCGGTGATTCCGTACTGAAAAGAGCGTTTTCCACCATATTCAGGGCAAAAGCAGTTTTACCCATGGATGGACGTCCGGCGACGATAATCAGATCCGATTTTTGCCAACCCGAAGTTTTTTCATCCAGGTCGGTAAATCCGGTGCTAACACCTGTGAGATTACCGCCAGACTCGTAAAGCTCATTAATGCGGTCAAGGGCCGCCTTTAACAGCGTATTGGTGTCCTTGATACTGTCTTCTTTAGGTCCGCTCTCGGCAATATCCAGCAGGCGCTTTTCAGCCTCGCCAACCAGGTCCTTGGATTCCAGTCCTTCAGGATTATAGCTGCGGTTTTTCAGCGTATCGGCGGCTTCTATAAGTTGCCGCAGAGTAGCTCTTTCCCGCACGATACGGGCATAGGCTTCAATATTTGCCGCACTGGGTGTTGTAGTGGCCAGATCCGCTATATAGGTTGATCCGCCGGCTTTCTCCAACTCTTTGCGACTGCTGAGGTCATCACAAATAGTGATAGGGTCAAAAGGCTCCTGCTCCTCTGATAACCGCCCCATAGCGGCAAATATCAAGCGGTGTTCCGGGCGATAAAAATCCCCTTCTCTGACCAGAGTAGCAACCTGATCGTAGACCCGATCACCCGCCAGCATCAAACCACCTATAACCGCTTGCTCGGCTTCCAGAGAATGCGGCAGTACAACCTCTGGCTGTACGACAAAACTGTCGGGAAAGTCTCCGGGCTCCATCATGTCCATGCTGTCGAGTTCATTCATCCAGTGCCGCCTCCACCGTTTCTATCAGGTGTTCTATCGCCGCAATTTCATTGCGGATCCGCGGATTGGCATCCAAATCTACAATGCCCAAACCTTCATCGGCGCAACGTAAAAATACATAGGAGTCCGGTAGATGAATAATTTCAGAAATTTTTAACGCCCGTAAAAACCGATTGAGTTGATGGAAGTATTTATTGCGACGGTGAACGCGATTGCCGACAACAATAATCTGTTTACCCGTATTGCGGAAAGATCCACTCAAGAAAATGTTTTTGATAAATTCTGTAGTAGCGTGAATATCAATCGCCGAAGGCAGCAAAGGCACCAGAATAAGATCAACGCGTTCAACCAGTGTTGTGAGCCTTGAAGGATCTATACCGCCAGGACTGTCTATCACTACACGCTCAGAAGTTCGGGGAACACGCAACATCCAATCCAGCATGGGCCTCGAAGGCTGAGGTGCACCGGACATTCCATAGATAATAGGCTGTTCACCGCTACGTTGATTTAACCAAAAAAGAGAGGTTTCCTGCGGGTCACAGTCCACCAGAGTTGTCTCGTATTCCTTGCGAGCAAAAGCCGCAGCCAGGTTTGTCGCCAGGGTACTCTTGCCACTACCGCCTTTGGAGTTTGCAACCAAAACCCGCTTGCAGGGTCTTGAGACTTCCTCTCGTTGATAGACTCTAACTTCTGAGGTCATTTTGCCCACTAGTTTTTTTGGCCTTGCATTGTAATCCGCTTTGCACTTCGGGCATACCGCACACAAAAAAAGGCCGGTAGATTGCTCAACCGACCTTTTTTATATTGCGGTACGCAAAGCGTTACTCTGGAGCGACAACCAGATTGATCGTAAGTGTAACGTCGGTATGCAGCTGTAAATCGATCTCGTATTCGCCGATATCACGCAATGCGCCTTCAGGCAGCAATACTTCACTCTTGCTCAGCTCTTCACCAGCCGCTGTAACCGCTTCAGCGATTTCACGCGTACCAACAGAACCGAACAATCGACCCTCATCACTTGCCAGCTGAGTAATAGTAATAGTACCCAGAGCTTCGATCAGAGAAGCGCGACCTTTGGCTGAAGTCAATTTGTCGGCAGCCGCTTTTTCAAGCTCGGCACGTCGTGCTTCAAATTTTTCGATATTCTCAGGTGTGGCTCGAACCGCTTTGCCCTGAGGTATAAGGTAGTTGCGACCAAAGCCGGACTTAACTACTACCTGATCACCGATGTCGCCAATGCGACCTACTTTTTCAAGAAGGATAACGTTCATTACCAATTACCCCTTGTGATTATCAGTGTAGGGAATCAAGGCAAGATAACGAGCACGCTTGATAGCAGTGGTCAGCTGACGCTGGTACCGCGCTTTGGTTCCGGTAATACGACTTGGAATAACTTTACCGTTCTCGGAAACAAATTCCTTGAGGGTATCCAGATCTTTGTAATCAATATGATCAATGCCTTCGGCAGTGAACTTGCAAAATTTACGTCGTCTTGAGAATCGAGCCATGTCTATTTCTCCTCTGTCTCTGCATCTTCCTCAGATGCGTCGGTTTCATCTTCCGTCTCGGCCGTTTCTTCAGAAGGAGCTTCTTCGGCTTCTTCTTTCGCTTCAGCTTCGCGCTGAGCTGCACGCTCGGCTGCACGACGTCGCTCTTCAGCCTCTTTGCTGGCTTCGCGCTCTTTCTCTTCACGCTCCTGCTTCATGATCAGAGTTTCTTCAGTGATCGGACCGTCGCGACGAACAACCAGATTACGCAATACGGCGTCGTTGTAGCGGAAGTTAGTGGTTAACTCATCGAGAGCTTCACCACTACACTCAACATTCATCAGAATGTAGTGCGCTTTGTGGATTTTTTGGATGTGGTAGGCGAGCTGACGTCGGCCCCAATCTTCCAGTCTGTGCACTTTGCCGCCGCTGCTTTCGATAGCTTTGGTATAGCGCTCAACCATGCTGGGCACTTGTTCGCTCTGATCCGGGTGGACCATGAACACGATTTCGTAATGTCTCATTTTCTCTCCTTAAGGATTAGGCAGCTTCCCGCATTGGTTAACGGTGAAGCAAGGAGCCCAGACAAAGCCGAGGTTCGACGTCGTTTGGGAGGCGCGCGATTTTAGGGGTTAACAACCCCTAATGCAAGGAAATACGCTTTTACCGGAAAAACAACTAGCTCTTTGAGACAGGGGCGCTGGAGACAGCCTCTTGTGCACCTTGCTGTGCGGCCAGGCGCTGGCGAACAACTTCAAACAAAACCACACCAGTAGCAACAGACACATTAAGACTGGCTACCGAGCCCAACATCGGTATGCGGATCAGATAATCGCAGTGTTCGCGGGTGAGACGGCGCAAGCCGCGATCTTCCGAGCCCATAACCACAGCGGTGGGAACTTTGTAATCTATATCACTGACATTGGTTTCCGCCTCGCCAGCTGCGCCCACTATCCAGATTCCCATATCTCGAAGTTTTTCCATAGTACGGGAAAGGTTAGTCACCAAAACAAAGGGCACCGTATCGGCTCCACCCGAAGCGACTTTACGCACGATAGGAGTCAACCCGCAAGACCTGTCTCTGGGCACAATAACCGCGTCAACACCGGCACCATCAGCGCTGCGCAAACAGGCGCCGAGATTGTGAGGATCCGTAACCCCATCCAGAATCAACACCAACGGAGGTTGTTCAAGCAATTCCAAAAACTTGAACATCCAGCGTTCATCGTAGATTTTGCCTTTGTCGGCGTACAGCGCAACACCCTGGTGCTTTGCCTGATCCGCAAGCGTATCCAGCTCTTCGGCACTGACACGCTGAATTTCCACGCCAGCTTTTTCTGCCAAGGTGATGGTTTTTTGCAGTCTCTGGTCGCGCCGACCTTTTAAAACCAAAAGGGATTTGGCGAGCGCCGGATTAGTTTTCAGGAGGGACTGAACAGCGTGAAAACCAACAATCAAATCTGAGCGATGGGTCATCTTTTTCTTCGTTTGTGCTTGGGCGTTGTGCGCTTTTTGCCAGCCTTGCGGCCAGTTTTGCTCTTAGCCCAGGGGTCAGAGGGCAAATTGTTTTTGCGACTACCCTGTCGAGGCTGCACTTGAGACCCGTTTTGCGAATCTTCAGTGGAGTCTGCGAGCACAAGATCAATTTTGCGCTCATCCAGATTAACACGGGCTATCTGTACCAACGCCCGATCACCGAGCGAGAAGATACGCCGAGTTGAACGACCAATCAACTGCATGGTGGCGTGATCAAACTCATAGAAGTCTTTTGGCAGGGCCGTTATGTGCACCAAACCTTCGATATAGAGGTTTTCCAACTCGACAAAAAGCCCGAAGTTGGTTACTGCACTGACAATGGCATTGTGCTTCTCTCCCACGCGCTCAAGCAGGTATTCACATTTTAACCACTGCATAACATCCCGGGTCGCTTCGTCGGCGCGGCGCTCAGTCTGCGAACACTGCTGCCCCAGTGACTCCAGTGCGGCTTCATCGTAGGGGTAGATGCTGGCCTTGCGCATTTTGGGTGTTGTTTTTACCCGCAAAACTTTATCGGTCTTTTTGCCACTGCGAATCAATGAACGAATCGCTCTGTGTATCAAGAGATCCGGATAGCGCCGAATCGGAGAGGTAAAGTGCGCGTAGCCCTTGTAAGCCAGCCCGAAATGACCGAGGTTCTCCGGCTGGTATACAGCCTGCTGCATGGATCTGAGCATCTGGGTCTGCACCACCGAACTGTCGGGGCGGTCAGCAACCTGCTCTGCAAGCGCCTTAAAATCCGCTGGCGTGGGGTTATCACCACCGCCCAGATAGAGTCCTAACTGTGTCAAATAGTCCCGTAAACTGTTGAGTCGATCCGGAACAGGTGGTTCATGCACTCTGAACAGGCCGGGTATTTTTTGCGCTTCAAGCAAACTGGCTGCGCAGACATTGGCACACAACATACATTCCTCAATAATGCGGTGCGCCTTGTTGCGATGGACCGGATCAATACGCTCAATCTTGCGATTACGATCAAAGATTATGCGTGTTTCAACCGTCTCAAACTCCATAGCCCCACGTTTTTGCCGCGCGGCAAAAAGCACATCGAAGAGGGCTGACAGATTGTCGATACATGTTGTGATATCCCCGAGCTCCTGGCGGATTGGCTGCTCGTCCTGCTCCAGCTCTTCCAAAGCCTGAAAAACTCTGGTGTAGGTAAGACGGGCATGCGAACGAATAACCGCTTCGCAAAAGCGATAACCTGTCACCTGTCCTGCATCATTTATGTCCATTTCGCACACCATTGCCAAACGGTCTACCTCAGGATTCAGTGAGCAAAGCCCGTTGGACAGGGCTTCCGGCAACATAGGTACAACATGGTCAGGGAAATATACTGAATTGCCCCGGTTCAAGGCTTCCTTGTCCAGAGCCGACCCCACAGACACGTACTCCGACACATCGGCGATAGCTACCCAGAGTTTCCAACCCTTTTTCAGAGGTTGGCAAAGTACGGCATCATCGAAATCGCGGGCGTCTTCACCATCGATTGTGACAAAGGGCTGGTCACGCAGGTCAAGACGGTTATCCAGATGTTTGGCGTCTACTGTACTACCGAAGCTCTGTGCTTCATCCTCTACGCCTTTGGGCCACTCATGCGGAATACCAAAACGCCGGATGGCCACTTGGATTTCAACCCCGGCATCCATTTTATCGCCCAGAACCTCTACCACTTTGCCATATGCCGGGGCAAAGGCTGTGGGATATTCGGTAATAGCCACAGAAACCATCTGCCCATGGTTGGCACCGGCGGAATTTTCAGGTGTGATATGAATGTCTGTAGTACTGCCACCCTCAGGTCGCAGATAGGCAAAACTGCCATCAACCAGATATTGGCCAACCATTATATTGGTGCTGCGCTCCAGCACTTCGAGAATAACACCTTCGCGACGGCCACGATTGTCGGCCCGACCCAGCTTGACTGATACGAGATCCCCATTAAATGCTTGGCGCATCTCGTGTTTGTTTAGATAGACATCCTCAGGATCCGCTTTGACGAAACCAAAACCATCCCGGTGAGCTATGACCCTGCCCTGAATAATTTTTTCTGAAGATTTGGAATGTTTGTTAGAGCCTTTTCTTGGCAAATGTACGACCTGTTTAAAAAGTAAACCGCATTGTACTCCTCTAGTGCGGCAGTTTTTGAAATAGATTGCATAACCGGAAAAGATTAAAGCCTGTCTTGATCTTGAACAAGACAGCCACCTCCCGTTCAAGTAGCCTCATAACATTAGCTACTCAGGGCCACTGCCCGAACAAGCCGGCTAGTTTGCCAAGCTGAGAGGATGAATCCAATGATGAAAAAAACTATACCCCCCTTAGGGCAAGTATCTCTCTATCCTCGTTCAATCAAATACCTGAATTCGCATCTTCAAGCTCTGGTCAAAGGCCGTTTATGGCTGCAAGTTTTGATCGGCATGCTGCTAGGTATTCTTTTTGGTGTCGCCCTTGGGCCCAGCGCTGGCTGGGTATCAAGCACGACCTCTGCCAACATCACTGGCTGGCTGGCCGTGCCCGGCAAACTCTTTCTCGCTCTTATTCAGATGATGGTAATTCCCCTTGTCTTCGCCTCGATTATTCGCGGCCTGGCCAGCACCGAAGATTTACAACAATTGCGCAAAACCGGATTGCGGGTTGTGCTGTTTTTTATCGCCACCACCGCTTTGGCAATAATACTGGGACTCAGCCTCGCGTCCCTGATAAAGCCGGGTAATTTTATTGACGGTACAAACCTGCAAGCCACATTGGGAGTTGAAACTGTGGTGATAGAGGAAACCAGCCAAAGCTCGCTGGATATCAACAAACTTCCCGACCAGATTATTACCCTTTTACCCTCAAACCCGCTCAACTCCATGGTAGAAAGCAATATGCTTCAGGTGGTTATTTTTGCCATGGTGGTGGGGATCGCTCTGGTCATGATGCTACCCAGCCAGGCAAAACCCCTGCTGGATTTGATGGGGTCGCTGCAAGAAGTCTGTATGACAGTTGTCGGCTGGGCTATGCGCCTGGCACCATTGGCTGTATTCGGCCTATTACTGCAGCTGACCGCCAAACTCGGGCTGGATGCCCTGCTGGGGATGGCGGTTTATGTCGGCACGGTTATTTTGGGCTTGTTTCTGATGCTCTGTGTTTATCTGCTGATTATTCTTGTCGCCACCGGACAACGGCCTTTCAGCTTTCTCAAATCAATAGGTGAAGTCCTTTTACTGGCTTTTTCCACTTCCAGCTCAGCGGCAGTAATGCCTCTCTCGATCAAAACAGCTGAAGAAAAACTTCAGGTACGACCGTCCATTTCACAGTTTGTAATTCCGCTGGGCGCAACCATCAATATGAATGGCACAGCTCTTTATCAGGGGGTAGCGGCCATGTTTCTGGCCCAGGTGTACGGAGTGGAAATCAGTAATGCCGGATTGGCTCTTATTGTAGTAACTGCTGTTGGGGCCTCCATCGGATCTCCAGCGGCGCCCGGCGTAGGTATTGTTATTTTGGCCATGGTTTTGAGCAGTGTCGGCATCCCGACTTCCGGCTTGGCTTTGATTATGGGTGTTGACCGCATACTCGATATGAGCCGGACAGCCGTCAATGTGAGCGGCGACCTGGTTACTGCAAAGCTGATGGATAAATGGGTCGGTGGAAAAGCGGACCAAAAGGCCGAGCAAGAAGCCGAGCGTCAGCGCGAAGCTATTCGCGCTGACACCGGCGAAGATGTACTGATTGCCGAATAGGTCAACCTAGAAAGTGGCATCCTGATAAACCACCTCACCAGCCAGCATGGTCAACAGCGGCTTGATGTCTTTGACCTCATCTACCGGGGTTTCCAGGTAGTCGCGATCCAGAACCACCAGATCAGCATACTTGCCCGCTTCCAGCGTACCGATTTTGTCCTCCATAAAGAACAAGTAGGCGTTCGAACGGGTATGCGCTATCAGGGCATCTTCCAAGCTGATAACCTGATCTGCATCGTACTTCGGAATATTGGGAAGCACTTTCCCGGCAGTGTATTCCCAGATGGTGATAAAGGGATTGTAAGTAGCAACAATGGTGCCATCCGAGCCCATTCCCCAGACTATACCGCTGTCCTGAATGTCGCGAACCGGTGGTGACGCCCGGCCTTCAATGGGCACTTTCACGGTGTGATTGGCAAGCGAGATATGCAACCCAAGATCCCGTGCTCGCGCAATAGTATCGGGCTCCCACAAATCTGCATGACCCAGCACCCAACGCGCATCTTTAACCGGATACTGCTCAGCCAAACGCTGGTAAATATCCATCATGCGATTGGCCGTGTCATCCTGCATAACATGCTCATTAACCTGCCAACCGTTACGAGCGGCAGCGGTGACGATCATCTCCCACTCATTCCACTGCTCATCGGAAAAACTCATATTGGTAGTGGAATCGTGCAGGTAGCCGTGCACATGTTCGCCGATCGCCAAAACACCAAAGCGATCATCACGCTGGTCGGGACTCTCCCGGTCCAGCAGCTCGGCTGCTGCTATAGCTGTGCGGGCTGACTCAGCCCAGTATCGTAAAGCGTAAAAAACACGCAGGCTTAAATCACCTTCTTCGTACAATTCCTCTACTGGCGCATAAGAGCCATCCAGATAACCGGCATCCCAGGCAGCGGTAATGCCCATGCTGTTCAGATAGTCGTTAAAGGCTCGCACTTCCTGCTTGCGCTCTTCCATATTGGTAGCAAAGGGGAAGTATTTCATCGCCTCCGCCATTACAAAACGACCGGTTCGATTATCGGTGAACAACCCCTCATCGGTAATTTCATAATCCTCGTATTGGGGCCCGAGAATATCCAAAGCGGCACTATTCATGTAGAAATTGGAATAGGTTCGCTGGATATAAACCGGATTGTTTGGTGCCGCTTCATCCAGCTCCTGACGACTGAAGCCGCCTGGTCGATCTTGGAATTGCTGTTCGTGCCAGGCGCCTATGATAAACACCCAACCACCGGGCCCAAGCTCTTCAGCCCGTTCACTGATCATGCGAAGCGCTTCATCCTTAGAGGTAACGCCATGAATGCGCAATTCGTAGTCAGCGTAATTGGTGCCGCGCAGATAGTGAATATGGTTATCAATCAGACCGGGAATCATGGTCTTGCCTTCAAGATCAATAATCTCGGTCTGTGGCCCGGCCAGTGAACGGATAGTGTCCGTTTCACCCACCGCGGCAATATACTCACCCTGAACCGCCAGAGCACTGGCTATACTGAAATCTTCATCAACCGTAAGGATTTTTCCATTGATAAAAATCCGCTCTGGCGCAGCTGGTGCTTGCACCTCTTGAACCGGTGCGGATTGATCGCCACAGGCGATCAATCCAATAATGGCCAATGCAATAAGATAAGTCCTGATTTTCATACGTCCCCCCTGCGTATATAAAACCCTTGGGCAATACTAACTGCACCCCGCCATACCGGGTATGTTTTTTTACTGAGTTAACAAAAACCTATGCGGCATGGTGCGCTCTTCCGGTACAAATTCACCTTTGCGCTGTTCCCATTTTTGCAAAACGGCAACGGCGGGATCTTCAGAACAGGTATCAAAAGTCATACGCCGAATTTGCGGGATATCCGCATTGTCCTTTGGAGGTCGTGCACCAACTGGAGCCAAACGGCCACCGCCAGGAATAGTGATAGAGCCCAGAGTCAAACAAAGTTCAGGCGCCATATCCGGGGTAATTCGCCCATCCTCATGCATGGTGAACTTCTGTGCCGGCTCACCGATACAGGGTTCTGCTGCCAC
>JBFHKI010000005.1:0-23359 GCA_041595415.1 Pseudomonadales bacterium
CCGCTGACCTCGAAGCGGCCGTTGCCGCCGGAAGTAATCTGGTTCGTATCGGCACTGATATCTTTGGTACCCGCGCACAAAAAACCTGATAAAAACCAGCCGGCCTGTACCGACATAACCCAAAAAATGAGATAGAGAATTTTGAACACCCAACACCCCAGTATTGGTTTTATCGGCGCTGGCAACATGGCCAGCGCCATTCTCAAAGGCATGATTGAGAAGGGATACCCCGCAGACAAATTACTCGCCTGTGACCCTTCGGAGGAACAACTCGAACGTCTTCAGTTGAGCTTCAAAGAGCAAAAAAACAGTATTCGAACCAGCACAGACAACTGGGCCGCGGCTGATTGCGATATTCTGCTACTGGCAGTCAAACCCCAGGTTGTGCCCGAAGTTGCAAAACCACTGGCAGAATTTATAAAACCCGACGCCCTCATTATTTCCGTGGCCGCCGGCATAACTATCGACCTGCTGCAAGGGTATCTGCAAGGCCGCGCTGTTGTTCGCTGTATGCCGAATACTCCGGCATTGATGGGCCAGGGAGCCGCCGGACTGTTTGCCAGTGACAATACAACGGAGCTACAGAAACAACAGACTCAGGGTATATTTGAATCGGTTGGCCTGACCCAATGGCTGCAAAATGAAACCGACCTCGACCTCGTGACTGCGGTTTCCGGAAGCGGCCCGGCCTATTTCTTTCTGTTTATGGAATCCATGATCGAGGCAGCGACCGCGATGGGACTAGATCGGGACACCGCCTACCGCCTTTGCGTACAAACCTGCAGCGGAGCCGCTCTCATGGCCGCACACGACTCTGATCTGGCTGAGCTACGCAAGCGAGTTACCAGCCCGAACGGCACTACAGAAAAAGCTATTCTTGCCTTCGAAAGTGGCGGCTTGCGACAACTGGTCCACAAGGCTATGCAAGACTGCGCCGATCGCTCGGTTGAAATGGCGCGAGAAGCCGCCAACAAATAGAATGCAAAATAATCCACCAGAGGACTGTTGAGATGTCAGGAATACAAGAAATCGGGCTTTATATAGTGCAAACACTCGGCGGACTCTACGCCGGTATTTGCCTGCTCAGAGTCCTCCTGCAACTGGTTCAGGCGGACTACTACAATCAGGTCAGCCAATTTATTGTTCTGGCCACTCGCGCGCCTATTCAAGCGCTACGCCCCATATTGCCAAACCGTGGCCGCCTGGATTGGGCCGCAATCGTTTGGGCTTTACTGGTCGGTGTTCTGGGTATTCAGATCTCGGCCTTTATCGCCGGTATCGGGTTCGTCAGTATTCTCGACAGTCTGGCCTGGTCCTTTCTCGGCTTGGTACATATTACCCTGAACATCGTTTTCTATGGCCTGATCGCGGTCATAGTGCTGAGCTGGTTGACCCTGATGGGGGGCATGCAGATCTCCCATCCGCTGATCAATCTGATGAACCAGATTATTCGGCCCTTTATGACACCCTTTCAAAAAATACTGCCTCCCTTTGGTGGTATCGACCTCTCTCCTATTCTGCTATTTATGACCATTCAAGTACTGCAGATGATGACCGGACAGATTGCCTACCGTATGAGCCTGCTACCCGGCCTGGTTTTGGGCTACTAAACCAAGTTGATCGCAAAAACCGAACAGAATCCGGCCCCTTGGCGCTGGCAAGGCGATAACCTGGAGCTGCTCGTCTACGTTCAACCCGGCGCAAAGACAACCGGATTCAGTGGTATGCACGATGGCCGCCTCAAGATTCGCCTCAATGCACCGCCCGTGGACGGCAAGGCCAATCAACACTTGATTGCCTTTCTCGGCAAAACCTTCAAGCTACCCAAATCAGCGATCCGCCTGAAACGCGGCGAAAGCAGCCGAACAAAGACACTGATTCTGGAAAAACCACAGTTTTTACCCGCCGAACTTTTAAGCCTGCAGGGATAAATGCCGATGGTTCCCGAGACCGAATCTCAGTAGACTTCAACCCCAATGGATTTTGACCCTCTTATATAGACTCAAATAACCGATCATGAAGGATAAAAGCCCACAACGTGCTGCAGACCCTCACTCTGTCGGCATCGTTCAACCTCAATCAGTGGATATCACAGATCCCCTGAGGCTGGCCTGTGGACTGGTATTAAACGAATACCATCTGGTGTACGAGACCTACGGCGAGCTCAACGCCGACAAAAGCAACGCCGTATTGATTTGCCATGCACTGAGTGGTCATCACCACGCCGCCGGTTATCACACAGACAATCCCGAAGAAAAACCTGGCTGGTGGGACAGCTGTATAGGCCCGGGCAAACCTATAGATACCAATCGTTTTTTTGTAGTGGTCCCCAATAATATTGGCGGCTGCCACGGAACAACCGGCCCATCCTCTATCAACCCGGCGACAGGCAAAGCCTGGGGGCCAGACTTTCCACCTCTGCGCTTTCGCGACTGGGTCGATAGTCAGGCCCAGTTAGCCGACTATCTGGGCATTGAAGTTTGGGCCGCCATTATTGGAGGTAGTCTGGGAGGTATGCAGGCCATGCGCTGGTCTCTGGAATACCCGGACCGTTTGAAACACTGTCTTGTCATTGCTTCCGCAATGAACCTGACGCCCCAAAATATCGCCTTTAACGAAATGGCGCGGCGAGCGATCACCTCGGACCCGGATTTTCACTCTGGTCGCTATCAGGAACACAACACCAAGCCCACAAGAGGTTTGGCGCTGGCGCGGATGATTGGGCATGTTACCTATCTGTCCCAAAGCCAGTTAGCTGAACGTTTTGGTCGCGATTTGCGCGAAGGAAGTTTTGAACGGGGCAACGACACCCCGGTGCAGTTTGAAATAGAGTCCTACCTGAATTACAAGGGCGACCAGTTTGCCGAAATCTTCGATGCCAATACCTATCTGGTTATCACCCGCATGCTGGACGTTTTTGATCTGGCTCGGGAATACAATCAGGACCCGGTTCTGGCTTTTTCAGAGGCCCGTTGTCGATTTTTTGTCGCTTCTTTTACCACGGATTGGCGCTTTGCCCCCAGCCGCTCCCAGGAAATCGTCGACGCACTGATCGCGGCCAACAAGGACGTCAGTTACGTCAATATCGAAACAGACCGGGGTCATGACGGCTTTTTGTCAAACATCCCACGCTACATACAGGATCTGGGCAGTTATTTGAGCAATGTCGCCGACGAAGTCGAGGGCAGGAACTGAAATGCGGGTTGATTTCGAAATTGTAAAAAGCTGGGTTCCCAAAGGTGCTCACATACTCGACCTGGCTTGCGGTGACGGCACTCTGCTGCGCAGCCTGATGGATGACTGCAACGTCACCGGCTACGGCTTGGAAAACGACAGTGAATCCATCTCAAAATGTATTGAAAAAGGCGTCAATGTCATCGAAAAGGAGCTGGTCCGGGATCTCGATTCTTTCAAAGACAATGCCTTTGATCTTGTTATCATGACCCAAGCTATTCAGGTGATGAAATATCCGGACATTATTCTCGACGAGATGCTGCGCGTTGGACGCGAATGCATCGTCACCTTTCCAAACTTTGGAAATCTTGGCGCACGACTGCACCTGGCCCTGCGCGGTAAAATGCCGGTTACCAAAAACCTGCCCTATCAGTGGTACGACACACCCAATATTCACTTTTGTACGGTAGCTGATTTTCAGGAGCTGTGTCAGGCGAAAAAATACCCTTGCCTCAACCAGGCAACCCTGGCCGAACAACCCATCAACAAACTTGGCAAAAACCTATGGCCCAATCTGTTTGCCGAAACCGCCATTTATCACCTGACAAAAGAGGATTAGTTTCGTAGTGAAAATCCAGCTCGCACTCGCCTTTATCGCTTGTCTGTGGCTTAACAGCCTCAACGCCCAGACTGACATTTCCCAGGACTTCGGGGAATACCGGGTTTACTACTCTGTTTTCAACAGCAGCTTCATCACCCCCGAAATCGCCAGCACTTACGGGTTAACTCGGGCGGATGATAGAGCCATAGTCAATATTTCCCTTATCAAAACCTCACCACAAGGGGATTCTCTGGGTCTTCCAGCCAAGGTAAGTGGTCAGATTCAAAACCTGATCATGCAGTCTACTCCGCTGCGTTTTGTGGAAATCAACGAGGGGGATGCCGTCTATTATCTGGCTTCTTTCCGTTTTGAGGATCAGGACCCCCTGCACTTTAAAATCGAGCTGAGCCACGAAGCAAGCGGACAACCCTATCAGGTCGAATTTACTCGCACCCTGTACCACGACTGAGGTTAGACCGGTGCAAAAAATTGTTCTGGCATCGGGTAACAAGGGCAAGCTGCGAGAGCTGCAAGAAAAACTCGGACATATCGCAGACTTCCTGCCACAGTCCGATTTTGATATCCACACGCCTGAAGAAACTGGCCATTCCTTTCTGGAAAATGCCCTGCTGAAAGCGCGATATGTCTCTGCCATGACCGGGCTACCGGCACTGGCCGACGACTCGGGCCTGTGTGTAGATTATCTACAAGGCGCGCCGGGAATTTACTCTGCCCGTTTTGCCGGGCCGAATGCACAAGAGAGTGACAACAACCGCAAATTGTTAGCCGCCCTCGAATCCGTACCAGCGGATCTTCGGGGGGCTGCTTTCCACTGCTGCCTGGTGTTGATCTTTCCGGCACCGGACAGCAGCCCAATCATATGCGAAGGAATCTGGCGCGGAAAAATATTAACCGAGCCAAGCGGGAGCAATGGCTTTGGTTATGATCCACTGTTCCAGCCCGATGGGCTGGACTGCAGTTCTGCCGAGCTGGAACCGGAGCAAAAAAATAAAATAAGCCACCGGGGGATCGCCATGGCGATGTTAGTGTCGCGACTGGCGCCAGATAAATAACTGCTTCTTAATTGGGGGGAGCCATGAAAAAAACACACTGGTTATACAGCGGCCTGCTTCTGGCCGGCATTGTCCTGTCCGCCTGTAGCGGCCTAAATACCGGAAAAATCGAACCTGCTGCTACAGATAGCATGACTACTCGCCTTATGGCGCAATCTGTACCGAGGCTCAAACCCGGCACAAGCACACCCGGGTTTGTTGTTGATGCCAGCTGGCCCAAACCACTGCCCAACAACTGGACCATAGGTCAAATCGGCGGTCTGTCCGTCGATTCCGACGACAATATCTGGGTCTACCATCGGGGCCGCAGCGTAGCCGAGAGCTTCGCCTTTGGTCTGGGTATTGCCGGCACCGACAGCCTCGGCAATCCGGTCGACGGCCTGGGGAACTCGCGCAGCCTTGCCCCGCAAATTGCAGGGTGTTGCAGCATTGCACCCTCTGTTCTCAAATTTGATCCAGAGGGCAACCTGCTGACGGCTTGGGGAGGCCCTCAGGATCCGGGGTTTCTGCAAAACCAATGCCGGCCGGATGAGGGCTGCATCTGGCCAGCGGTGGAACACGGCATCTATGTCGACCACAATAACTTTGTCTATATCACCGGAAATGGCCCCGGTTCTTCGGCCGAATTCCCCTGGGCAGCAACTCACGGAGCCGATTCCCACATCCTTAAATTTACCGCGCAAGGTGAGTTCATCTACCAGATTGGCTACGCCGGTGCTCAAGGAGCCGACAGCCAGGACAGGGACAGCGGTCCCAATGACACCCCACAACCCTACCGGGTTGCAGACATGATGGTCGACCCGGACACTAACCGAATGTATATCGCCGATGGTTATGGCAACCATCGCGTATTGATTGTCGACGCCGCAACAGGCAAATACATCGGCCATTTCGGCGCCTATGGTCAAAACCCGGTGGATGATTCCGTCAGCCCTTCAAGCAGCCCCAACCTGGTCGAAGCCTGGGCCAAGGACTACAGGAATGGCGTTACCAAACCGGCCAACTTCCGCAATCCGGTGCATTGCGCCAAGCTAAGTGACGATGGACTGCTCTACATATGCGATCGGGGCAACAACCGTATTCAGGTCTTTGATCTGGAACAGGCGGGTCGTGGCGAATGCCAAAACGCACAAGCCCGTGAGGGGCTCTGTGGATTTATCCGGGACATTCCCATTGCTCCTTTCTCGGCCAGTGGCACCGTGGTGTCCATAGGCTTTTCCAGCGATCCGGACCAGAGCTGTCTTTACGCGGCCGATCTGGCAAATGGCACTTTCTACATTATCAACCGGGAAAACGCGACCGAACTGGACCGCATCGGCCGCCCTGGCAGACAGGCTGGAGAGTTCCACTGGATTCATGCCTTAAGCGTGGACTCCTCAGGTAATATCTACACAGGTGAAGTAGACAGTGGGCAGCGCGTGCAAAAATTCACTCGCTACGGTTCAGACTCCTGTAGCGGTTTAGGTTACCAAGATATCGGCGCCTATGAACGCAATCGCTGACTAGTCGATATCGGTTTTTTTGGCGACCTTGTGCTGGTCATCGCTCAGTCCGAGATGCCAGTAGCTACTGGCGTATATCTCATCGCGCTGCACCAGCTTTTCCAGCTTCAGGTAGCGGCGAATAGCCCTTGATGTATGGAATTCGCCCGCGACCCACATGGATGGACGCCCAGTCAAGAAAGTAAAGTCTTTCACCTTGTTGAGCAGAGGGTAGTCTTCACGGCTGGGGGTCGGATTTATCACCCAATGCAGCTCCATTCCTTCCGGAACCGGAAGAGGCTGTTTATCTTGCTCCGAAAGGATTTCTATCGCCACATAGCCTCTGGCATCAACAGGCAATTGCTCGATATTTACACTTATGGCGGGAAGCGCCGTCATATCACCGGCTAGCAAAAACCAGTCGGCACTGAAGTCCAACAGTTTTTTTGCACCGGGGCCAACCAGGCTGATTTGATCACCAACCTGAGCTGACTCTGCCCATGAAGAAGCGGGCCCACCATCGGCGTGACAGACAAAATCCAGCAGCAGTGTTTTGCTCGAGGTGTCAAAAGCCCGGATGGTATAGCTGCGCCGCACCTCCTGATCATTCTCCTGCAGCAGAAGTTTCACATAACCACTTTCCTGCCCCTCGGGAAAATCCTGCAGATCATCTCCAGTCAAGCTGATACGCCGCATATTTGGCGTCAACTGCTGAATCTGACTGACTTTTAAATTTCGGGGGGCTTTATTGCGGGTAGATGTGTCTGCCATAAATATTCCGGAGCAAAATGTAATCCGGCATTCTCCGGTATCTGTAAAAAATCGCAATGCTGTCCGGCGTTTTTACTGATGCTCGAACAAGCACTGCGCGCTTTACTGGTAAGATTGACAAAAAAACATGCATCATCTTTTCGATAGAATTTGGGGGCAGTATGAAAAACACCTTATCCGTAATCGCCATTTTGGCTTGCCTGTTCGGGGCAACCCAGGCTCTGGCACAGACAAACAACTCGAACGAGCTTCCGGAAGCCATAGCCAATGGTCCGGCCGTGACCCCTATTATGGTTTCTCTGCCACTGGATCAGGCCAGTGCGATTGCCGACGAAGCATTGCGTATCGGACGCCAGGAAAACATGCTGCCTCTAACCGTTGTTGTGCTCGATTCCGGCGGGCATATGGTCGTGGTCAAACGTGAAGACGGATCCGGTATATTCCGGGTTCAGGTGGCCAATGCCAAGGCCTATGGAGCCCTGGGCATGGGAGTATCCACACGCGTTATGGGGCAACGCCTGGATAACCGCCCGGTTTTTGCTGCATCACTTACCGGCATCTCCGATGGTCAATGGGTTCCTGTACCTGGTGGTGTATTGATCCGCAATGAGCAGGGCCAGGTTATTGGCTCCATAGGCATTAGTGGCGACACTTCTGACCGGGATGAATTTGCTGGCATAAACGCAGTTAAAACCATCGGCTACTACCCCGAACCGCTGGAACCAAATGAAAGCTGGCGCGATTCCCACCTGTAAATTCAACCCCAAACAAGGAACGATCATGAAGTTTCCATTCGCGTTAAAAGCGCTGCTAAGTACAACACTTGTACTGTCCGCTTGCAGCCTGGGCGGCCCCTCTGTAATGACCGACAACTTTGGGGAAATAACCGTTCCCGACTCGCAGATGGCGATTGTGCAAATTGGCAACGGCGGTCCCGAGGTTCTTCACTACCAACGCATTCCGGTTTTGCAACCGGGCCCGGACGAAGTACTTATCAAGGTCGTAGCCGCCGCCATCAATCCTATTGAATGGCGCAGCCGTGAAGGTCAGGGCCGTCCGCCAGCCGGTGGCAATACAGCACAAGCTCCCAGCGTTCCCGGCGGTGATATCGCCGGCATAGTTGTGCAATTGGGTGAAGGAGTTAACCATCTCAAACTGGGAGACGCCGTATTTGCCAAACTGGCCTTTGGCCAAGGCGGGCTGAACGGAGCCTACGCCGAATATGCAGTGGCCCCGGCAGACCAGACCAATCTCAAACCAGCCGACCAGACTTTTGCCGAAGCGTCCGGACTTGGCACAGTGGGTGTCACCGCATTGCGAACAATCAAACACGCCAATGTTCAAGCTGGACAAAGGGTTTTTATTAACGGTATCGGTGGAGGCATTGGATCCTCCGCCGCCCAGTTTGCTCTGGCCCGAGGAGCCTATGTGCTTGGTACCGCTTCGGCCCGACATCATGCATATCTCAAATCAATTGGTGTGCACGAAGTGATAAACTACCGCGAGGTTGCCTTTGACCAGGTGATTGAAGAGCCGGTAGATGTAGTGATTGAAACTGTCAGCACCGAAACCGCCAACCAAGCACTCAACATCCTGAAACCGGGTGGCAATCTGGTCAGTATCGCCGGCGCCGCCGACCCGGAACTCTGTAACGCCAAGGGGGTTAATTGTTCCCGAATTGGCGGAGAGTTCGGCTGGCCCAACTCGCAGATGCTCGCCGAAGTTGCGCAATTAGCGCATGAAGGGTACTACCGACTGAACGTCGACAGCAGCTTTCCTCTGGAACAGGCGGGTGCCGCTCAAGACCAGAACCACAATGTGGGAACAACCGGAAAAGTGGTACTGATCGTAGATCCTGAGCTGGCCGATCAAAGATAAAATGCGGTCATCTGAAATCAAGATTCCGCTATACTTCCCGGCCTGATAAACCTAGCCCGCCAACCGCCCGAGAGGTTAACTATGATTACGCTCTACCACGCAGGCCTCAGTGTTTGCTCTATTAAAGTTCGCCTGGGATTGGCTGAAAAAGGACTGGAGTGGCAAAGCCACCCCATAGACCTGAAAAAGGGTGAGCAATACAACCCCGAATATATGCAGCTCAATCCCAACGCTGTAGTGCCAACACTGGTACACAATGATTTTGTCATCATCGAGTCCAGCATTATTCTCGAATATGTCGACAGCCTGAGCGACGACAACGTACTGATGCCAACGGACTTGCAAGCTCAAACCCTGGCTCGTATCTGGCTGCTCAGATGCCTGGATATCCATTCGGCCATCAATACCATGACCTTTTCCACGGTAAACCGCGAAAAAATTCTCGCCAACCTCAGTCCGGAAAAAATTGAACAGAGTATTCGTGCTATTCCCAATCCGTTGGCTTCAGCCAAACGCCGTGATCTGCTTACCAACGGCATTGCCTCCGACCACCTACACGGGGCCTTGTTCACTCTGAAGCGCCTGTTTGACGATATGGAAACCAGTCTTACCCACAATCACTGGATGACAGGGGCCAACTACGGAATTATCGACACCGCCATTCTTTCCTATGTCGACCGACTGGACCGCCTGGGCATGGCCGGACTCTGGAAAGAAAGAACTCCAAGCATCGAGGCTTGGCTGAACCGTTCAAAAGCCCGCCCCAGCTATCATGAAGCTATGAACGCCTATGAAGACCCTAAAGAAACGGAAGACACACGGCAGGTTGGCGAGCGCCTTTGGCCACAGGTCAACCAGCGCTGGCAGGAGTTTCTGGACGGCCAGAAAAACTGACTATAACTCCCCGATCAACCTACTAGCAGGATAGTTGACCGCCATTAAACAAAGCCCCACAAAATCCAGAGCAAGTCTTGTAACAGCCGTTCTGTTATTACTCGCAGCCACCCTGTCTTGGGGTGGCATGTTCCCGGTTGCCAAACCCGCCTTTGCACTGATGGATCCCTTTTACATGACCCTGCTGCGCTTTCTGCCAGCGGTTCCGGTATTTTTGATCATTCTGGTTGTAGTTGAAGGCCCCTCTGCACTGCGCCTGGAAGGTCGCCTGCTGTTGTTACTTGGCCTTGCCACCATTGGCTTTGCCGGATTCAACCTGCTCTCCTACGGTGGTCTGACGCACAGTCGTCCTGAACATGGCACGGTAGTGCTGGCGCTAATGCCTATGATCAGCGTACTGATGAGCTGGCTATTACACGGGCAGAAACCGGACAACTTCACACTGTATTCGGTTCTGGTCGCATTTTTGGGCGTCTTTCTGGTAATTACCGGAGGCAACCCCATCGCCGCCTTTAGTGGCGGTTCGGCTCTCTGGGATTTACTCTTTCTGGCCGGCGCCTTTTGTTGGGTCAGTTACACCATGGGTGCACAGTGCTTTCCAAGCTGGTCGCCACTGCGATATACCGCTATTACCTGTGCCTTTGGCATTCTGCCCATTGGCATAATCACCCTGGCCTTGACCCTTGGAGGCCATATTCAGCTTCCAGAATTAAACACGCTTGTCACCCTGAAATGGACTCTCGCCTACCTGGTGGGGCCCGGTGCCATTATTGCCGTTCTCAGCTGGAACACCGGAATCAGAATTTTGGGCGCCATTAATGGTGTGTTATTTATGAACTTCGTTCCGGTCACTGCCTTTACCATTGGCGCCCTTCAGGGCAATCCTATCGGAACCCTTGAAATACTTGGCGCTTTATTGGTTATTGGCAGCCTGATCGCCAACAATCTTTACTTGCGCAAACAAAAAGCTTTTACTGCTGTCGGCTCGACTGCTGGTTAACCCGGATATTCGGGAGACCCTGGGCCTTAGCAGCCATCCGGAAAATCCGGAAACACACATCATCCTGGGGGAATAACAATGAAACCTATCAGCCTTTTTTTGCTTCGATTCTCAACCGGTATCTATCTGGCACTTTGGGGAATAGACAAAATAACCAACGCCGCCCATACCGCCAGCCTGTCTGACCGATTTTACGGAGGATTGCTCAGCTCGGAATTTCTGATTTTGTTGCTGGGCATACTGCAAGTGGCCGTTGGTCTGCTGGTAATGCTCGGACTGTTTCGGAAAATTTCCTATGCGGCGCAGCTGGCCTGGTACGGAATAGGCATCTTGCCCATCATTGGCTATATCCTTGATCCTTTTGCCAAATATCTGGTGGATACCGGGCATCTGACCTGGTTCCCTTCAACAACCCTGCTGGTCGCCAGTTGGGTCATTATTGTCTTTAAAGAAGACGACACTATTTCGCTGGATCACAAGCGCAGTCAATAAGGGCTAAGGGGGAGCGACTCCCCCCTATCAGACCTGAAGTTGTTTACCCAACTGTTCTGATAAAAAATCAAATACTCGCCGCACCCGGAGGCTGGAACGAAGTTCCTGATGGCATACCAACCAGACCGGCAGACGCATCACAGGCCCCATGGGTTCAAAAGCCCGCGTCAAGCCGGGCTGCTTATCTCCAAGGTCCTGGGTGAAGAACATCAGGCCCACCCCCTCGTTACACAGCTCCAGTTGCAAAGGCTGAAAAGCCGTGACCAGCTTGAAATTATGCTTCGACAACTGCCAACCCTGTGGGCTGAGAGCATCACTGACTGCCGTACTCTGGTCAAAGCCGATAATTTGCACCTCAGCCGACTTGGATAATTCGGCAAATTGCCGGGGATCGGAAACACCCTCAAGCTGCGGAAAATTCGCCAGATAGTCCGGAGTGCCATAGAGCCAAATTACCTCTTCACCCAGCTTTTTTACTATCAAATCATTCTGAGTGGGGCGAAAGCTGCGGATGGCGATATCCGCTTCGCGGCGTTTAAGATCGCTGGTTTTATTAGTCACCACCACCTCGATTTCTATCCCCGGCTCTTGCCGACGAAGCTCGGCAATAATTCCAGGCATTCGAAACATGGCATCCAGCTCACCCACAGAGATCACCACAAGGCCTTCAATCTTCCGGGATTGACCGCTTGCCGCCAGCGAAAATCCGTTCGCACTGTCACCCATGGCTCGGGCGTGCTCCAACAAAGCCGCACCACTTTCAGTCAACACCAATCGTTGCCCTACCCGCTCGAACAAAGAAATATCCAGCTCGAGCTCAAGGGCGGCAACCTGCCGACTCAACGTAGGTTGTGTCACCCCCAAAGCCTTGGCAGCCGCCGACAAAGTACCCTCTTCGGCGGTTACCAGAAACGCGCGAATGTGGTTCCAGTCAAAATTTATCGAAGCCCAAGTCATACATATACGCATAATATAAATACATTTTTTGCAATTTACCCACTATTTTTGCATATGTATAGTGCCGTCAATCAGTCAATACTGGAGCCTTGGGAATGACAACACTGGTAGTAGGTGCGAGTGGAGCAACCGGACAATTAGTAGTGGAACAACTGCTGGCAATGGGCGAAGAAGTAAAAATTATTGTACGTTCTTCGGCGTCCTTGGCGCCGGACATACAAAAACACGTCGGTTTGCGCGTTACCCAAGCCAGTTTGCTGGATATGAGCGATTCGCAACTGCAAGAGCAGCTTCAGGGTTGCCGTGCAGTTATCTCCTGCCTGGGCCACAACCTCAGCTTTAAAGGCATCTTCGGCAAACCACGCCGTCTGGTAACAGACGCCATGCATCGCTTGAGCCAGGCGGCGCAACACAACGGGACTCCGCTAAAAATCATCTTGATGAACAGTACCGGCTGCGTCAATCCACAGGCAGGTGAACGTATTTCCCGCAAGGAATCCCTGGTTATTGGCCTGCTTCGGCATCTCTTACCACCCCACGCCGACAATGAAGAAGCCGCCGCCTATTTACAGTCACAGGTTGGAAGTGGGCACCAATTTATAGAGTGGGTTACGGTACGTCCCGACGGCCTGATAGATGAAAAACAGGTGAGTCCATATCATCTCTACGCCTCTCCGATTCGCAGTGCCATTTTTGACTCGGGCAAAACCAGCCGCATCAATGTTGCGCACTTTATGGCCCGGTTGGTTTTAGAAGAAAAACTGTGGCAGAGCTGGAAGGGTCAGAGGCCGGTTATCTACAACGCCAATGAGTAAATGCCAACTCCGGAAGAACAACAGCCAACCTCAGATCCAATATCCACAAACAAACGCCTGAATACTAGCGATGAAACTCCCCTGCTCTTTCCGGCTGGTAGAGTATTTCTTCTATCCGTACCCTGAGTTCACCGCCATCGGGTTTGGGCCAATCAATCACATCGCCCTCGGCAAGCCCCAACAGGGCGCTGCCGACCGGAGCCAGAATAGAGATGGTCTTGCCGCCGGGATCTACATCTTTTGGGTAGACCAAGGTCAATTCAAACACCTTCTGGGTAGACTCAACCATAAAACGGACTGTTGAATTCATAGTAACCACACTGGGTGGTACTTCTCTGGGTTCAACCACGGTTGCCCGAGCCAGCTCATCCTCCAATGCATCCCGACCGGCAAAGCTCTGGCCGGGTAAAGAATCCATCAAGGCAAAAAGCCGATCAACATCTAGTGACGAAACAACTATCTCTGGTCTCGCTTGCATTTCATTCCTCATTAGCTTGCGCCAAAACCCTGGCTTGACCAGGCTCAACACTCTTCGATCCTGTAACGGGAGTGGCGTTCATTGTACAGATGACAAAGGGTGTAACAGGGCACCCCCACGGCCAAAGTGTAGCGCTTTATATTGCACTAGCAACTAGCTAAATATGAGCAAAGATTAAGAATGAAAAAGCCAAAGAGCTGATATAAACCGAGCTATATCAGCTCCTGTATACGGCCCTATAAATCGACGTTGTGATAAACGTTTTGCACGTCTTCCAGGTCATTTAGCATATCGGTGAACTTCTCGAACATGACCATATCATCGGCAGCCAGCGCCTGAGTGTTCTGGGCGATATACTGAATTTCATCCACTTCGAAATCGATTTCACCAAAGGCTTCCGTCAAAGCTCTTTTGGCTTTGGCGTATTCGGTATTGGGTGCAAAAACGGTAATCAATCCCTCTTCATTTTCAATATCCGCAACGTCTACATCCGCCATCATAAGAGCTTCAAGAACGGCTTCTTCGTCCTCGTGCTTGAAAACAAAAATCGCATAATGGTCAAACATATGCGACACACTACCCTGGGTGCCTATTTTGGTTTTGGTTTTGGTAAAGGCTTGGCGCACGTCGCCAAAGGTGCGGTTGGGGTTATCGGTCAGACACTCAATAATGGCCATACAACCACCGGGGCCAAACCCTTCGTACACTGCACGGGAGAAATCCTCTCCGCCGCCGCCTGCGGCTTTATCTATCGCCTTATCGATTACATGGGCCGGAACCTGGGCTTTCTTGGCGCGCTCGATAGTGGAGCGCAACTCCAGATTACCTGCTGGATCCAGACCTCCGGATTTGGCACTGACATAGATTTCCCGAGCAAAGCGGCTATAGACCCGAGCCTTCTGGTCGGAGGTTTTGGCCATGGATTCTTTGCGGTTTTGATAGGCTCTGCCCATACAGCGGTTTCCTTATAGAGAAATGGAATTTATGGCCAGAACCGGATAGGTACTTTTGCCTTACTACGGATATTTTACTCCGAGCCGGACACTAAACCCAAAACAGAAAAGCCTCCTATGAAGCCTTGCTCGTCTCCGCTACTATTCGCCAATCATTCACCTCGGGTCGATTTGTGGAAGCCTCACTCACAGACATAGCTCATACCATACAACTGGCCGTTGCTCCGGTATTTTTATTGACCGGTATAGCTGCCTTCCTGGGCGTACTCTCAAACCGTCTGGGCCGCATTACCGACCGCGCGCGCATTCTGGAACGTCGGTTGCCGTTGGTATCTGAAGAACACAAAGAAATCCTGCAAACCGAACTCGCCAGCCTGTGGAAACGTGTGAATATGGTTCACCAATCGATTCTCTTGTGCACGAGCAGCGCACTCTTGATCTGTCTGGTAGTAATCACTCTCTTTGCCGAAGATTTTTCGCCAATAAACCTGCAGGTGCCCATCGCCCTGATTTTTGTGGCAGCCATGTTAATGCTGGTAGCCGGGCTGCTGTACTTTCTCAGGGAAATTAACAAGGCCACCCGCAGTATGCGCGCTGGGCTGGAAATAATTGTTGGGGATTTGGGGCCGGAGTAGCCCCGTAGAGGCTTGTGCGGCCTTGTTGATTGGCGGACAAAAGATTCACTAAGCAGGGCTTTGATCTCGATCAAACATTCAAACTTCAGTGACCTGAGCAATTGGCTTGGACAGTGATCCTTGGGCATAGTGTCAGCCCCTGCCCCATCTGATGAACAATGAAGAAAGCTTTTGCCACTCTGTTTCTGCTTGTTTTCCCGCTGCTTGCACTCGGCCATCATTCACGCGCCGAGTTCACTAACGCCTCCATAGAAGTCGAAGGGGTATTGACCGAAATCATCTGGAAAAACCCGCACGTGGCCCTTTTTCTGGATGTCGCTTCAGAAAACGGCACAGTGGAGAACTGGCGCTTGGAAGGCTCAACCAACCCTGCTGGATTAACCCAGACGGGAGTAAATGCAGAGTTATTTACTATAGGTGAACCATTACGCGTTGTGGGCAACCCTTCCAAGGTTCGACAGGCACTGCAGGTAAACAATATTCTGCTGTCCAACGGCACCGAAGTCATCATGAATCCATCCGTTGCCGCTTATTGGGACGGTCCCACAGTAGGTGGCAACTCCCGTCCGCCAGTAGAGTACGCCATCGACACAGAAAATCTGGGCTTTTTTCGCGCCTGGCATCCAGTGGGCAACCCCATGATGAAGTTAAGCCGTTTTTCCTACACCCCCGAAGCACTGGCGGCGCGAGAAAACTGGGATCTGGTGGACAATCCCATTGTACGCTGTGAACCCCCGGGCATGCCGGTACCCCTGTTCCACCCGCAGCCACTGCTTTTCACCGAGGAAGGCGACAAGCTTATCGGACTACGCCACGGTTATTTCGACACCCAGCGCATCATCCACCTGGACGCCAACCTGAAGGCCGAAGACCAGCCACCTTCAGCACTCGGCTTTTCACAAGGCCGCTGGGAAGATGAAAATACGCTGGTGATCGAAACCACGCGCATTAACTACCCCTATTTTGATTTCAGCGGCACCAGCCAGAGCGAAAATATCAAAGTGATCGAGCGCTACAGCCTGAGCGAAGACAAAACCCGGTTAAATTTCGAGGTGATCATTGATGATCCACTCGCGCTCTCCCAAACCGCCAGCACAGATTGGCATTTTCTGGCGCTCGACAAAGCTTACAGCGCCTACGAATGTAACCCCTTCTGAGTTTTGGCAAGAAATCGAAAACAAACCACTTTCGCAGTATTTTTTGATAACGAAGCATAAGCGCTCCGGATCAATTCAGGAAATATCGCGCGATTGCTTACCGGACCTGAAATTCATCAAGTCATGGCTGTATGTCAGCCAGTGGCTGGCTAGTATTTGAAAAACTTGATACTCATGGGATAAACCCATAACTCACCTTCATTTGCCTTCACCCCGGCGATAATGGCAAAGATGATATTCAGCAAACCCAAAACGACAAGACCAAGAATCCCGATAAAGAAAAAAACCAAAATTCCGCAGACAACCGCATAGATAAACAGGCTTATCAGCCAATTGACCGTCACCTTGCCATGTTTGTCGATCTCTTCATTTTTATCCCGGTTCAGTACCCACATGACAACGGGCAGGGCAAAGCCCAAACCCGGGATAACAATATTGCTCAACTGACTTAGATGAATCAGCATGCAATAGGAAGTTAAGGACATTCCCCAGTATTCTTCTGAGCTATCAGTCATATACGACTCCATGATTTTTTTGCTGCAGGTCCGCCGGATATCTATCCGGCCAACCATTCTGCGCCCAAGTTTTGACTATCTCAACTCACAGATAGTCGAGCTAATCCCTGCCCACTTCTGCCACAATACCGCCCATGACAGAAACCAACCCACGCCCGAATTTATTACCTCCCCTTTCCGCCTACATCCATATTCCCTGGTGTGTGCAGAAATGCCCCTACTGCGACTTTAATTCTCACGGCACCAACGGCAAGGAGATTCCCGAGCTGGATTATCTCTATGCCCTGGCAAATGATCTGGAGGCCGATCTGCCCTTGGTTCAGGGCCGCAAGTTAGAGTCAATCTTTTTTGGTGGCGGCACACCCAGCTTGTTTAGCGATATTGCCATTGGCAATCTGATCACCTTGCTGGACAAGACAGCGGGGCTGGCGGAAAACTGCGAGATCACGCTGGAGGCCAACCCCGGCACCTTTGAAGCCGAAAAGTTTGCCGGTTTCCGCGAGATGGGCGTGAACCGTTTATCTATTGGCGTGCAAAGTTTTGAAACGGAAAAGCTGGAAAAGCTGGGCCGGATTCACTCATCGGACGAAGCCATAAAAGCCTTTGCAATTGCTCGCGATGCCGGTTTTGACAATATCAATCTGGACCTGATGCATGGCCTGCCCAAGCAGAGCACCGACCAGGCGCTGGCCGACTTGCAACAGGCAATTGATTTGGGTCCGGAGCACATTTCCTGGTACGAACTGACCATCGAACCCAATACCGAATTCTTCAAGCGCCCACCCAAACTGCCAAAAGAGTCGATACTGGCATCTATTACCGATGAAGGCCTGGCCCTGCTGGATTCAGCCGGATACAAACGCTATGAAACCTCGGCCTATTGTCGCGATGACAAGCAATCGCGACACAATATGAACTACTGGCAGTTTGGTGACTATCTGGGTATTGGCGCCGGCGCCCACAGCAAGCTCACCACGACCGAAGCCATACGCCGTTTTTCCAAAACCCGTGCACCCAGCCATTATATGAACGCGGTAAACGGCTTGCGCGCCGGCGATACAATTATTGAAAAAGATGAACAAGCCTTTGAGTTTCTGATGAACGCGCTGCGGCTTATGGATGGCAGCTCATTTGCCATATTTGAGCAGCGGACCGAGCTGGACGCTCAGAGTATAGAGCAAACCATCGAACGACTTTGTCGCATGGGTTATGTCGAGCGCGACAGCCACCGATTCTGGCCCAGCAACAAAGGTGTTCGCTATCTGAATAACTGTCTGATGGAATTAATGCTTTAATACTGAGCCTAACGGCACACCCACCCGGGAGAGCAGATATGTCACTGGACAACCTGAATCGCGATCTGATCAAGACCGGCAGCTTTATCAATGGCCAGTATCTGGCGCCGGACAAAGACGTATTTGAGGTGCATAACCCCGCCAGCTCCGAACTCCTTTGCCAGCTGCATAACGCCACCGCCGAGGATGCCAGAGATGCGGTATCCGCCGCAGTGCAAGCCATGCCGGGATGGGCGGCAAAAACCGCCAAAGAGCGCGCCCGTATCATGTATCGCTGGTTTGAGTTATGTAACCTGCATTTGGACGACTTGGCTCATATCCTCACCGCCGAACAGGGCAAACCTCTGGCCGAAGCCAAGGCCGAAATCGCCTATGGTGCAAGTTATATCGAATGGTTCTCCGAAGAGGCGAAACGGGTGTACGGCGACACCATTCCCGGCGCTTCTGCCGATTCCCGGATAGTCATTATCAAACAGCCGGTCGGTGTGGTCAGCGCTATTACTCCCTGGAATTTCCCCAACGCTATGCTGGCGCGCAAAGTCGCCGCTGCTCTGGCAGCCGGTTGCAGCTTTGTGGTGAAAGCCGCCGGGGCGACACCGCTTTCGGCTCTCGCCCTGGCGGAATTAGGTGCAAGGGCAGGCATTCCGCCAGGCATATTCAATGTTATCGCCAGCAACAGATCCCAAGAGGTGGGTGAAGTGCTTACCGGCGACCCGCGCATTGCCAAATTTACCTTCACGGGTTCAACCGAAGTTGGTAAAAAGCTTTTGGCCCAGTGTGCCAAGACCGTCAAAAAAACCAGTATGGAACTGGGTGGCAATGCGCCCTTTATTGTTTTTGACGATGCCGACCTCGATGCCGCAGTAAAGGGGGCGATAGCCTCCAAATACCGCAACGCTGGCCAAACATGTGTTTGTACTAACCGTATTCTGGTGCAGCGCGGAGTTTATGAACGGTTTTCGGTAAAACTGGCCGCCGCCGTTGCCCACCTTAATCTTGGTGAAGGCACACAACCGGATGTAGATATCGGTCCGCTGATAAATGCCGAGGCCAGTGAAAAGGTCGCCGCTCTGGTAAACAATGCCATTGCCGGTGGTGCCGAAGCCCTGGTGGGCGGCAACCGGAGTGACCTGGGGGCAAACTATTACCCTCCTACTGTGTTGGTTAATGTCAGTGTCGATATGACCATCGCCAACACTGAAATCTTCGGGCCGGTGGCAACACTTATGACTTTTGATACCGAGGAGGAGGCCATTGCGCTGGCCAACGATACCGAGGTGGGCCTATCCGCCTATTTGTATAGCCGTGATATCGGCCGGGTCTGGCGTGTTGCCGAAGCATTGGAAGTTGGCATGGTAGGTATCAACGACCCGGCCATCTCCAACGAGATGGCTCCCTTTGGCGGGGTAAAGGAATCCGGAATGGGCCGCGAAGGCTCCAAATACGGTCTGGATGATTATCTGGAAATCAAATACTTGCTGATGGGTGGGCTGGGGAAATAATACTCCCCCATGCTCCGCCAAGTTTTATCCGGCTGTCATCCCGGCATTACCCCTCTTGTTTCTTCATTATTCCTTCGCCCGAGCACTTTAGTTTGGGCTTGCCGGAACCTGCATTGCTTTAGACTATTTGTGCAATTGCCAAATTGATTCGCGCAATGACGGCATCTCCGTTAAAATGCGCGGCTCTGTGCAGGTTGCCGCTTGTAAATAGCTGAAATCAAAGGCAACGTACCCTTTTACCAAAACGAAGATGAGGTCAAAATATGCCACTGACCATTGGCGTGCCCAAGGAAATTAAGGAAAACGAGCGCCGCGTCGCCACCACCCCCGAGGCCATCGGCCAGCTGCAAAAGCTGGGCTTTAAAGTGGCCGTGGAATCTGGTGCCGGAATCGCCGCCAAATTCACTGACGAAGCCTATACCGAAGCGGGTGCCACCGTTATCGCCGACACCAAACAGCTTTGGGCAGAAAGTGACATTATCCTGAAAGTTCGTGCCCCTCAGCAGCATCCTGAACTGGGCATCAACGAAGCAGATCTTCTCAAAGAAGGCCAAACACTGGTGAGCTTTATGGCTCCTGCGCAAAACCCGGAGCTTCTGGAAACCCTTGCCAGCAAAAACATCAACGCGCTGGCGGTTGAGGGCATCCCCCGTATTTCCCGCGCACAAAAGATGGACTGTCTGTCCTCTATGGCCAATATCGCCGGTTATCGCGCGGTTATTGAAGCGGCCCAGCAGTTTGGACGGTTCTTTACCGGTCAAATCACGGCAGCGGGCAAAATTCCGCCGGCCAAAATTCTGGTAATCGGTGCCGGTGTTGCCGGTCTGTCCGCCATTGGTACCGCCGCCTCAATGGGTGCGATCGTTCGCGCTTTTGATACCCGCCTTGAAGCAAAAGACCAGGTAGAAAGCCTTGGCGGCGAATTCCTGGTTCTGGAATTTGATGACGATGCCGACGGCTCTGGTGAAGGCGGTTACGCCAAAACCATGAGCGACGAATTCATCGCCGCAGAAATGGCCATGTTTGCCGAACAGGCCAAAGAAGTGGACATCGTTATTACCACGGCTTTGATCCCCGGACGTCCAGCTCCCGAGCTGTGGACCGAAGAAATGGTCAAATCCATGAAAGAAGGCAGTGTGATTGTGGATCTCGCCGCAGAAATGGGCGGCAACTGCAAACTCACCGAAGCCAACAAGGTAGTTACCAAACACGGTGTTACCCTGATTGGTTATACCGACCTGCCCAGCCGACTGCCTACCCAGTCCAGCCAACTGTACGCCACTAACCTGCGTCACCTGATGAGCGACATGTGCCCCGAGAAAGACGGCAACCTCGTAATCGATATGGACGACGAAGTGGTACGCGGTGCAACCGTAGTAAAAGAAGGCAAAATCACCTGGCCACCGCCCGCGCCTAAATTGTCCGCTGCTCCAAAAGCAGCGCCAAAAGTTGAGCCTGTCCCTGAGCCGGAAGAACCAAAATCCACTGTCGGTAGCACCATTACCGCAGCGGTAATTGCCGGTGCAGCACTGTTGGGCATGGGCTCTGTCGCTCCCGCCGATTTTATGGCGCACTTCACCGTATTCGTGCTGGCCTGTTTTGTGGGCTACATGGTGGTGTGGAACGTCACGGCGTCATTGCACACACCTCTGATGAGTGTGACCAACGCAATCAGCTCCATCATTATTATTGGCGCACTGTCCCAGATATCCGCATCCGATGGATTACTCATGGGGCTATCCGCCTTTGCGGTCTTTATCACCATGGCCAACATTGTCGGCGGATTCGCCGTAACACGTCGCATGCTTGCGATGTTCCAGAAATAAGAGCGGGAGAATAATCGAAATGTTGTCACAAGGTGTTATGACCGCGTCCTACATAGGCGCATCCATTCTCTTTATCCTCGCCCTTGGCGGATTGAGTTCACAAGAAAGCTCCAAACGCGGGAACTACTGCGGCATGGCCGGTATGGCTCTGGCGCTGGTAGCCACCGTACTTGGTGTTGTCACAGCGAACTGGGCCATTTTGGCCGGAGCCATGATAGGCGGTGCTTTGGTCGGTTTTGTACTAGCCAAAAAAGTACAGATGACCCAGATGCCGGAGCTGGTAGCAATACTGCACAGCATGGTGGGCCTGGCGGCGGTACTGGTAGGTTTTGCAACCTTCCTCGACCACAGTCATGTATTCACAAATGCCGAAAAAACCATCCACGATATTGAAATATATCTGGGTGTCTTGATCGGGGCACTGACCTTCTCAGGCTCGGTTATTGCCTACCTGAAACTGTCGGCCAAAATTGGCGGCAAGCCTTTGCTGCTGCCGGCACGTCACTGGCTCAATCTGTCCATGGGTGTTGCCGCGATCGTTCTCGGCTACTTGTTTGTCAGCCAATCTGGCGCTGGCGAAGATGCCATGACACCCCTGCTGATCATGACAGCCATTGCACTGCTGTTCGGCATTCACATGGTAATGGCTATTGGTGGCGCGGATATGCCCGTAGTGGTATCCATGCTTAACAGCTACTCGGGCTGGGCGGCTGCGGCCACCGGCTTTATGCTCGGCAACGACCTTCTGATTGTGACCGGTGCACTTGTAGGTAGCTCTGGTGCCATCCTCAGCTACATCATGTGTAAAGCTATGAACCGCAAATTCCTGGCGGTAATCGCTGGCGGATTCGGTAACGCCCCCAGCTCTTCCGGCGGCGGCTCGGCTGAAGTCGAAGGCGAAATTACCCCTATCGAAGCCGGTGAAGTGGTTGCCCTGCTCAAGGATGCCAAAGAAATCATGATCATCCCCGGTTACGGTATGGCGGTAGCGCAAGCCCAACACGCCGTTCGCGAGATGGTTACCAAACTGCGCGCCAAGGGTAAAAATGTACGCTTCGGTATCCATCCCGTTGCCGGCCGTATGCCAGGCCACATGAACGTACTGTTGGCGGAAGCCAAGGTGCCCTACGACATCGTGTTTGAAATGGAAGAGATCAACGACGACTTCCCCAATGTGGACGTCTCTATCGTGATCGGTGCCAACGACATCGTTAACCCGGCTGCACAAGAAGTGCCAGACAGCCCCATCGCCGGCATGCCGGTGCTGGAGCCCTGGAACGGAGAAACCACCATTATTCTCAAACGCTCCATGGCCACCGGCTACGCAGGTGTTGAGAACCCGCTGTTCTACAAAGAAAACTCGCGCATGCTGTTTGGCGACGCCAAAGACAGCATCGACAGTCTGGTGAAAGGACTGGACTAAAGGTTCTGTTAAAGCATAAAAAAGCCGGCGCAAGCCGGCTTTTTTATTTGTAGAACCAGGATTTGTTCTACTTCGTGATCAAGTAGCGCTGATTAAATAGTTTATTTTTAGCACGCCACGAGGATTGAAAATCCTCGTGTCGCTGGTTCGATTCACCTCTGGGCAGGTATTGGCAATTACGATTCTAGTTCCGATGGCTGGATAGTACCCAGATTGACAGATACTGCTAACGTGGCATTTTGTAGAGTTAGAAACTCCTATGCTTCTACCATGTGGCAAAAGCGGGCATTGATTGAGACCGCTTCCGCTGTAGACACTTCAACAGAAGAAGTTTCTTCTTCTCTTATGCAGCGCTTTTAGCCTTCGTACCCTTCATATTTGTCATCTTCGCGTATGGTGAAGACAATCTCGTGCAACGCCTTTGTCTTGAACTCCTGCG
>JBFHKI010000006.1:0-22963 GCA_041595415.1 Pseudomonadales bacterium
ACAAAGCGGTATAAGAGTACTTATCTTTCCAGAGGGTACTCGTGTGCCCTTTGGTGAATATCGCCGATTTACCCGCACTGCAGCCAAACTGGCAATAGATGCCGGTGTCCCCTTGCTGCCACTAGCCCATACTGCCCACAATTGTTGGAGTCCATCAGGTCAATTCAGCCCGGGAAAGATCGAGGTTTGGATTGGCGAGCCAATAGACAGCTCAGGACAAGATGCAAAAAGCCTGACGGATCAGGCAGAAAAATGGATCCGAACCAAAGCCGGATTACCCTTAGGCAAAGTCTAAAAAAACACCCGACGCAAGTACTTACTTACGCCGGGTACACTTAATTAACTGCTACTGAGTAAAATTGCGCGATCAAACATCCAGGTTCGCAACAGACAGGGCGTTCTTTTCTATAAACTCCCTGCGCGGTTCAACCTGATCACCCATCAAACAGGTGAATATCTGATCCGCCGCAATAGCGTCCTCGATAGTCACTTGCAGCAAACGGCGGCTGGCGGGATCCATAGTTGTTTCCCACAATTGCTCTGGATTCATCTCACCCAAACCTTTATAGCGCTGGAAGGAATAACCCCTGCGAGACTCTTGCATCATCCAGTCGAGCGCCTCGGCAAAACTGGAAACTTGCTGGGTTTTTTCACCGCGACGAATGTGGGCTCCCTCTTCCATCATGCCTGATAATTTTTCGCCAAGCTCTGATATAGCCCGGTATTCTCCGGAAGCAAAGAAATCCTTGGTAAAGACGATTTCCCGGCTTGTGCCATGTGCCTTAATTAACACAACAGGCAGATAGGCGCTGTATTCTTCGTCAAATTTGAGCTGGGCCTCATACTGCTGCCGCCCATCAGAGAGCTCTCCCAAAGCCGACTGCCAATCTGCAACCCACTGACCCGCTTTGGCCTCGTCTGACATCTGATCCGAACCATATTTTGGCTGCATCATCAGGGTTTCACATATAGGCCGAGGATGTACACGATCCATACGATCCATCATCGACATTACCGAGCGATACTCCCGCACCAGGGCTTCAAGAGAAGCGCCCTGGATAGCCGGAGCGTCGGCATTCACGTGCAGACTGGCCTCCTCCAAAGCACTTGAGGTTAAAAACTCGGTAAGGGCCTCATCATCTTTCAGATATTGCTCTGTCTTGCCCTTGGCCAACTTATAGAGTGGAGGCTGAGCGATATACACATGTCCCGCTTCAACCAACTCGCGCAAGTAACGGAACAGGAAGGTGAGCAATAGTGTCCGGATATGAGCTCCATCCACATCCGCATCCGTCATGATAATAATGTGATGATAACGAAGCTTTTCGATATTGAACTCGTCTTTACCGATACCGCAACCCAATGCAGTAATCAGGGTACCCACCTCAGCCGAGCCGAGCATACGGTCAAACCGGGCTTTTTCGACATTCAGGATCTTACCTTTCAGCGGCAAGATCGCCTGTGTACGTCGATCACGCCCTTGCTTGGCAGAACCTCCCGCAGAGTCACCCTCCACCAGATACAGCTCTGACAGCGCCGGATCCTTCTCCTGGCAATCGGCGAGCTTGCCGGGCAGGCCGGCAATATCCAGCGCACCCTTACGCCTTGTCATATCTCGGGCTTTACGTGCGGCTTCACGGGCACGTGCAGCCTCAAGCATTTTGCCAACAATGGCCTTGGCTTCAGCAGGGTTTTCCAAAAGGTATTCTTGCAAGGCTACGCCCACTTCCTGCTCAACTGCTGTTTTTACCTCGGAAGAAACCAGCTTGTCTTTGGTTTGTGAGGAAAACTTTGGATCGGGAACCTTGACCGAAATTATGGCCGTCAACCCTTCGCGGGCATCATCACCTGTAGTGGAAACCTTATTCTTGGAAGCCGCATTTTCTTTTTCAATATACTGGTTGAGGCTGCGGGTGAGCGCGCTGCGGAAACCGGCAAGGTGTGTTCCACCATCACTTTGCGGGATATTGTTGGTATAGCAATAAATATTTTCCTGATAGGAGTCGGACCACTGCAGAGCCACTTCCACTCCCACGCCGTCTTCTTCACGGAATTTATTGAAATGCACCACTTTGTTGATAGGCGCCTTGTTGAGATGCAGATGTTCTACAAATGCGCGAAGACCGCCCTCATATTCATAAATCTCTTCGCGTCCGTCGCGCTCATCTTCCAGCACAATGCGCACGCCACTGTTAAGAAAAGAAAGCTCACGCAGACGCTTTGCCAGCTGTTCAAAGTGAAATTTCACATTGGAAAATGTTTCTCTTGATGGCGCAAAATGTACTTCAGTACCTGAGCTATCAGTTTTACCTACCTCTTTCAGCGGAGCATCGGGAACACCGTGGGAATATGATTGCTCATAGACTCGTCCGGCTCTTCGCACTCTGAGATTTAACTTTTCTGAAAGCGCATTTACAACTGAAACACCCACACCGTGCAAACCACCGGAAACCTTATAGGTGTTATCGTCAAACTTACCACCGGCGTGCAACACCGTCATAATAACTTCGGCTGCGGAAACCCCTTCCTCGTGCATATCAACCGGTATACCCCGACCATTATCGGAAACCGTGACAGATTCATCTGTGTGAATAACCACCCTGATTTCAGAGCAGTGTCCCGCTAAGGCCTCATCGATAGAGTTATCTACCAGCTCAAACACCATATGATGCAGGCCGGTACCATCATCGGTGTCGCCAATATACATACCTGGGCGTTTGCGTACAGCATCAAGCCCCTTCAGGACCTTAATACTGGAGGAATCGTATTCTGTCTTCTTTTCTTCAGTCAAAGTGTTCTCCGACTCGGTTGTTTTAAATTTAACCAGGGGCTTCTGTAATCTGCCCTTGTTTCACGTGAAACATTTTCAGTTTCTGTTCTGTGTACCCAGAAAACTGATCAGTGCCTAACTCTGTATAAGTTTGTATGGTTTGACAGCCGCTCTTATCAAGCGCATTCAAGACCCTTTGCCACTTATCCGCATCCAGCTCGGAAGCCAGATCATCCAGCAGCAGCACACAACTATTATTAGTGGCTGAATTATACAGGCTTGCTTGGGCACACTTGAACGCTATTACCAATATCTTTTTCTGTCCACGGGACAAACGATCTTTAGCCAAGCCTCCATCCACCGTAAAGAGTAAATCGGCCGCATGACAACCTCTGGTGGTACGTTTTTCAAAACGGTCCCGGGCAAAGCGCTCATCCAGAACCAGGGCAAGATCTTTATCAGCGCTCCAGCCTCGCTGATAATCGAGCTGCACGTCGCCCACCTCCGGCCCCAGATCAGCTAAAAACTTCTGAAAAATCGGTAAAAAATCGCGGAAGTAATTATGCCGCAAAAGGTGTATTTGATCGGAGAGCTCAATGATCCCTTTGTTCCAAACCCTAAAATCTGATTTCTCGGCACTGGACTTCAACTGAGCGTTGCGCTGGATCAGTATACGCCGATAGTCCTTCCATAGACGAGAGAAAGAATGTTCCACGTGAAACACACCCCAATCCAAAGCTTGTCGCCGCTCACGAGGGCCGCCATCAAGTAAATCGAAAGAGCCGCTCTCAATAGCTACTACCGGAAAGTTTGCAGCCAGACTGGCCGAGGAACTTAAGCTATTACCATTGAGACGAATCTCTGAAACAGAGCTGTTGGATTTGCTTATGCCTACCCTGCTCTCATGCCCATCCGCATCAACAAAACCGCAACTTACAACCAATTCCTGCTGGCCATTTCTGATAAGGTCTTTGGGTTGTCTTGAACGAAAACTGCGCCCATAACCGAGCAAGTGAACCGCCTCGAGAACAGATGTTTTACCAGCACCGTTTTCCCCAACCAAAAGATTGTGGCCAGAGCAGAACTCGAGGTTGGCAGCCTGTAGATTCCGCAGATCTTTTATCTCTACGGAGAGAATCTTCATTATTCTGAAGAAATAATATACAAACTAATCGAACAACCCATTAAAGCCGCATGGGCATAACAACGTATTTGGTTGTTTCGTCCTGTGGATTTTCTATCAAAGCGCTGCTGTTGGGGTCATTCAGAGTTATACGAACATCCTCTCCATCCAGAGCACTCATTGCATCAATCAAGTAACTGACGTTAAAACCAATTTCCAAATCACCGCCTGAGTAGTCCAGAGCCACCTCCTCTTCAGCTTGCTCCTGCTCGGGGTTATTGGCGGTTATACGCAACAGATCCTGACTCAACTGCAAACGAACACCTCGGTATTTTTCGTTTGACAGAATGGAGGCGCGTGAAAAAGCCGCTTTGAGATTTTGTCGATTCGACAAAATAAGTTTCTCGCCACCCCGGGGTACCACTTTCTGGTAATCTGGAAACTTGCCATCCACCAGCTTGGAAGTGAACTCCATATCTTCGGACAAGAGCCGAAAATGATTTGTGCCGATGCTGATCTCTACCTCTGCTTCAGAATCATCCAGCAAGCGCGCCAATTCCATTACACCCTTCCGCGGGAGGATAGACTGTGAGCCTTCAGCTACCGCTTCCGAATTTGTATTGGGAAAGGTCACCATAGCCAAGCGGTGTCCGTCGGTAGCGACCATACGTAAATGTTCGGCTGTGTGTTCGATTAACATGCCATTCAGGTAGTAACGCACATCTTGATGAGCCATAGAAAAAGCGACTTTTTCAATCATCTTTTTCAGGTTTCCACGGCTGACTTTAAAGCCGGTGAGGTTTTGACCTCCTTCTACATTGGGGAACTCACTGGCAGGCAAGGTGCTCAATACAAAGCGACTTCTGCCACTGGCAACTTCTACCTGCTCACCGTCCTGCTGGATACTGATATCGCTACCTTCCGGCAGGGACCGACAAATATCCAACCATTTGCGCGCCGGAATGGTTGAAGAGCCGGCAGAGTCCACATGCACACCTTTAACCCTGGCAACAATTTCTACCTCAAGGTCAGTGCCTGTTAGCTCTATTCGGCCTTCTTCTGCCACAACCAATACATTGGACAAAACCGGCAAAGTTTGACGCCGCTCAACAACGCCAGCAACCAACTGCAGGGCGTTTAATAATGATTCTCTATCGGTAGAAAATTTCATTTATAGATATTCCTAATTCTGGACTAGTGGCTCAGAGTTCGATTCAAATTTTTCAAGTCTTCCCGCATATCCGCACTGCTCTCTTCAAGCTCTTTTATTTTGCGACATGCATGCAAAACGGTAGTGTGGTCTCGGCCACCAAATGCGCTACCGATTTCAGGCAAGCTATTATTAGTCAGAGACTTCGACAATGCCATAGCCACCTGCCTTGGACGCGCCAAAGATCGTGTGCGTTTTTTCGACATCAGGTCGCTCAATTTGATTTGATAATACTCGGCTACAGTGCGTTGAATGTTCTCAATAGTAACCAAACGGTCCTGCATTGCCAGAAGGTCTTTGAGAGATTCCTTGATAAGATCAAGGCTTACCGGCTCACCGGTGAAGTGAGCACTTGCCATCACGCGCTTAAGCGCACCCTCTAGCTCTCGTACATTTGACCTGATGCGTTGAGCAATAAAAAAAGCCGCATCTGTTGGCAATTCCATTTTCGCTTGCTGAGCTTTGTTCATAAGAATGGCCACCCTGGTTTCCAGCTCTGGCGGTTCTACCGCAACCGTAAGTCCCCAACCAAATCTCGATTTCAAACGCTCTTCCAGGCCATCAATTTCTTTTGGATAACGATCGCAACTCATAATCATTTGCTGACGAGATTCCAGCAGTGAGTTAAAGGTGTGAAAAAACTCTTCCTGGCTGCGATCCTTGTTGGCAAAAAACTGGATATCATCAATTAACAAAGCATCTGCTGACCGATAAAAACGTTTGAAATCATTGATAGCATTTAGTTGCAGGGCTTTTACCATATCGGCCACAAAACGCTCGGAATGCAGATACAAAACCCGCGCATTTGGGTTTTTTCGTTTTAACTCATTACCAACAGCCTGCATAAGATGGGTTTTACCCAAACCGACACCACCATAGATAAACAGTGGGTTGTAGCCTTCACCAGGGTTTTCGGCAACCTGTTTGGCTGCAGCCAAAGCAAGCTGGTTGGATTTCCCCTCAACAAAGGACTGGAAAGTAAACTGGTTATCCAGGTTGGAACGACTGGTGCCCATCAGGGAATGCGGTTTTTTTTCTTCTGTAGCTTCCTTTGCAGGAGATCGTACTTCAACCTTGGTCTCTTCTATTTCATGTTGCAAGGTTTTGCCAAAAGCCAGAGCAGGTACCTCTTCATTGGAATCCTGTAGATCGAGGATAACCCTTGGCGGCTCGGAGGAAGCTTCTCCCAGAATGGCTCTGATACGCGCCAAAAATTTTTCGGTAACCCAATCTAGTACAAAGCGATTCGGCGCTAACAGTCTTAACTCACCATTGCCCTCCTGAGACCTCAGGGGACGAATCCATGTATTAAATTGTTGCTCCGGTAATTCATCTTGAAGTGCATTGCTGCACCTTTCCCATAGCAGGGTAGACACCGATAAAACCTCATTTCACTCTTCACCGCCAAACCAGCGGTTATAATTGTCCCCCAGCACTCCTTGCCCAGGAAAAGCTTCCGTCCCTGAGAACAGAACCTGTTTGTTGTTTTGTGGGATTGATTTTATCCACAACCTCAAGAGCTGGTAAAGCCCCTAAAGAAAACATGCTTTATTGTTTTAATTCATAGACTTATTAACAGTCAACAAAAGAGGCTTGTTTCCAAACATATCCCCAGCTGAGCAACAAAACCGCCCGCTTCTGTGGATATCTTGTGAGTTAACAGTGAATTAGCAGTGAACTGACGGATATATGCTAGAAAATCCTTGTAGAAAAATCTAAAAAACAGCATTAACTCCCGCTATCGACTTGCGCAGCTACATAACTATTTTCTAACAGATCGTTTATCCCGACTATTTTCAGCCGATTGATTGATTTATTCGGGTGGGTTGCTTAGAATCGCGCGCCCCGCTCGACAGCTAAAAAATATTTTCTGTCGTATGAGCCACCTAATTTAAGAAGACGGAAGCAGTCCGATGAAAAGAACATTCCAGCCAAGCAATATTCGCCGCAAGCGAACTCACGGCTTTCGTGCACGTATGGCTACCGCCAACGGCCGCAAAGTTTTAGCCCGACGTCGAGCTAAAGGAAGGAAAGAGCTGAGCGCATAATTGTTTGCGCTCTGGTGCACTCCCTTTTCGGGCTAGACAGTGCTCCGTTTCAAATTCCGGCCGCAACACCGACTGAAAAGTCCGAAAGAATTCCAGGCGGTCTTTGACCAAAACGAATTCCGCGTCGGCTCACCCTCCGTACTGGTTCTCGCTAAACCCAACGAATTAGAATACGCACGCTTGGGATTGGTTATGCGCAAGAAATTTGTGCGTTTTGCCCACGACCGAAACCGTATCAAAAGAATTATCCGGGAATCCTTCAGACATTCTCAATACCGCTTTGCCGGACTGGATTGTGTTGTTCTTACCAGACCGGGTGCCGGAGAGCTTTCCAGTAAAGAACTGCGTAAACTTATTGACGACATGTTTGAAAATGTTGCCGAAAAGCAACGAGCCAAAAATGACCACCAATAAGTCCGGCACTATTAGTCCGAAGCTGAAAAACCTTCTGATAAAACCCCTGTTGGCCCTGATATGGCTTTATCAGCGGTTGATTAGCCCGTTGCTTGGGCCACGTTGCCGTTTTTATCCCAGCTGTTCCAACTATGCAAAAGGCTGTCTTATTCAGCACGGACTGTTCAAAGGGGGTTACCTCGCGACGCGCCGATGCTTAAAATGCCACCCTTTTCATCCCGGCGGCATTGACCCGGTTCCGGAAAACCGGAAACCTGAAATGACAAACGCTCTGAACCCAAACAACTTAGGTGAATCTCCTTGAAGAAATTTGATTTTATTAGTGGCGCCCTGTTGGTCGGCATGGTTGCCGTCATATTACTACTGTTTCGTGAGTGGGATGCCTTTCAAGCCGAAAAAACAGCTCTTGCTGAAAATGCGGCAGAACAAAGACTACAAGCTTCTGAAATCCCTGATCTTAACCAGGGTTTGGCAGAAGAAATTCCCACCGCATTTACCGGTCAGGATTCTGTGGATTCACCGAGCATCCAACAGACAGCACCAAGTACCAACCTTATAAAACTGGCCAATGATGTACTGGAGCTGGAGATCGATCCAGTGGGTGGTGATGTTGTCGGTGCCAGACTGCTTGAACATCTGGACAGCCTGGAAGGCGAACCTATCGTATTGCTCAGCAACAATGTAAACCATGTATACGTGGCTCAAAGCGGGCTGGTTGGTATCAATGGCACAGATAGCAGCGCCGGGCGCCCAACTTTCAGAGCCTCGAGCAGCAACCTGCAGTTAGACGACAGTCAGGATCAAGTGGTATTGGATCTGGAATATCAGCAAGGTGAAGTTCTGATCACCAAGCGACTGACACTGACTCGTGGAGACTATTATCTGGGTGTTGAATACCTGATAGATAACCGCAGTCAACAAAACTGGTCTGGTGCCTTTTACGCCCAAATAAAACGCGATGGTTATATTCCTCCATCAACCTCCGGGGGCATGGGCGCCAAAGCTTTTGTGGGTGCCGCCATCACCACACCGGAAGATCGATACAAGAAATTCAAATTTGGCGATCTGGAAGACAGGTCCTTTACTGAAACAGTGGACACCGGTTGGGCTGCATTACTGCAGAACTACTTCCTCAGCGCATGGGTACCCGATGCCGACTTCAGCATGGAATACAACCTTCGCCAGTCTTCCACCAACGGCCTTTATTACATCGGCTTTACCCAGGCACCAATGCAAGTTGCACCTGGCACTCAGCAAAGTATAGAAGCCGGCCTATATGTCGGCCCCAAAGACCAATATCGTTTGCGTGAAATCAGTGAACACCTGGATTTAACCGTAGATTACGGATGGGTCTGGTGGGCCGCACAGCCACTCTACGCCATCCTGTACTTCCTGCACGAAGGTGAACTGAAAGCTTTCGGATTTGATACCAAGGTTTTTGGCGGCATTGCCAATTGGGGTATCTGTATTATTTTCCTGACTTTGATTGTCAAACTGGTGTTCTTCAAACTGTCCGAGGCCAGCTACAAATCTATGGCGCGTATGCGCAAAATCCAACCGAAGTTGGCGGCTCTTAAAGAGCGCTATGGCGACGACAAACAACAGTTCTCACAAGAAATGATGCGCATGTACCAAAAGGAAAAAATAAATCCTTTAGGTGGTTGTTTGCCCATACTGGTACAGATGCCCGTCTTTATCGCCCTGTACTGGGTATTGAAGGAAAGCGTTGAACTGCGTCACGAACCTTTCTTTGGTTGGATTCTCGACCTTTCCGCCAAGGATCCCTGGTTTATCCTGCCGGTAGTAATGGGTATCAGCATGTGGCTGCAGATGCGGTTGAATCCGGCTCCACCGGATCCAACCCAGGCTAAAGTCATGCAGATGATGCCCTTTATGTTCACCTTTATGTTTATGTGGTTCCCGGCCGGGCTGGTTCTTTACTGGGTGAGTAACAACATCCTTTCGATAGCCCAGCAGTGGTATATCACTCGTAACCTTGAAAAGGCCGACGCCAAAACCAAGGGATGACCATAACCGCAACCAATGGTGACACCATTGTTGCCCTGGCTACGGCTCCGGGTAAATCCGGTATTGGTGTTATACGGCTGTCCGGTAGCCGCAGCCTGGCCATCGCCAAATCACTGGGTGCAGGAGAACTGCACCCTCGAAGGGCCCATTTTTCCTACTTCTCCAGTGTTAGCAATCTTGCCGGTGCAGAAAAAGAGGTTATAGATTCAGGGCTAAGCCTTTATTTTCCAAAACCCAACTCCTTCACCGGTGAAGATGTGGTTGAAATCCAGGCACATGGTAGTCCCGTCACCTTAAAACGTCTTATTCGTGAAGCGCTGACACTGGGTGCGCGCCTTGCAGAACCTGGCGAGTTCTCACAACGCGCTTTTCTCAACGGACGAATTGATCTGGCACAGGCTGAAGCCATTGCCGATTTGATAGCCAGCGGCAGTGAATCCGCAGCCCGTGCCGCAACAAAATCTCTCGAAGGAGTTTTTTCAAAAATCGTCAACGGGATTGCGCAACAAACTGTGGATCTGCGCAAGTATGTAGAGGCTTCCATTGATTTTGCCGAAGAGGAAATCGATTTCCTCAGCGATGGAAAAATTGAAGCAGCGCTCGACAAGATAAACCAAGAACTGAATGACTGCCTGGAAGAGGGTAGACGGGGGCAAAAGCTGCTCGAGGGATTGAGTCTGGTCATTCTGGGTGCCCCAAATGCTGGCAAATCCAGTCTGTTAAACCACTTTTCCGGAAGTGATCGCGCCATCGTTACCGATATCGCCGGAACAACCCGTGACACCCTGACAGAAACCATCGATCTGGACGGACTGGCCGTAACCATTACCGATACCGCCGGCCTAAATGCCAATCCGGACACAGTGGAGGCTTTGGGGATAAAACGTGCCACCGAATCGGCATTAAAAGCGGATCACCTTCTTGTTATGTTTGATGCCAGTCTCGACAACGCCAAGTCTGCGCTACAACTCATTGAGCAATATCAACCCGGTTTGCCACAAAAGGTGCAAACCACACTGATAGCCAACAAGATCGATCTGTCCGGGGATATTGAAGGCCTCTGGCCTGATATGGAACTGCCCACCTACGGCACCAGTCTGAAACAGTCTAAGGGTTTACAGCAATTGACCCGCCACCTCAAAGAAATTGCCGGGCTGAGCGACACCGAACCGGCTTTTTCGGCGAGAACTCGACATATACACGCATTGGAATCCGCCCAGCAACATCTGGAAATTGCCCATCAACTGCTGCTATCCGAACAAGCCGGTGAGCTGATTGCCGAAGAGTTGAAGCTGACGCATATCCAATTGCAAAGCATTACCGGCGTATTCAGTACAGACGACCTGTTAGGTGAGATTTTCTCCAGTTTCTGCGTCGGAAAATAACAGAACCGACATCTATCACCCGCTGTTGGGAAAAAACCAAAAAATACTTATCCGTTTTTGCGGGCAATATCCTGTGGATTATTTGTGAATCAGAAGAGGGTAAATTTTCAGCTGAATTTGTTGTTCAAAACAGACCACAGGTAACACCCAAGAGATCCGCCCTTTACTTAACACTTATCTGCAGGCTTATCCTTAATCTAAGAGTTTGATTTTGCCGAACTATCCTGACTTACCCACAGAAAAGTCTCTCTATAGTAGTAACAACAATAGTGTTTCTATCTTTCATATATATACATATATAACTTATTAATTATTTCTCAAAAATCAGAGATTTGGCCTTTTTGCAGACTGGCCTATAATGCGCGGCCATTTATCGAGTTAACTACACTGCAGCTATGGACCTGAATTACGACGTTATTGTTGTTGGAGGAGGCCACGCCGGAACAGAAGCGGCGCTGGCGGCTGCGCGCATGGGTGCAAAAACCCTTTTGTTAACCCATAACGTAGAAACTCTGGGGCAAATGTCCTGTAACCCTGCGATCGGCGGCATTGGTAAAAGCCATCTGGTACGTGAAGTGGATGCTTTGGGTGGAGCGATGGCGCTGGCGACGGATCAGGCCGGCATCCAATTCCGCTTGCTTAACTCCCGCAAGGGTCCGGCCGTACGGGCAACCAGAGCCCAGGCTGACCGGGTACTCTACCGGCAAGCCATTCGCGGTATTCTGGAAAACCAGCCGAATCTGCAGATTTTCCAGCAAGCGGTGGATGATCTGGTTGTGGAGTCCGACAGGGTCCTGGGTGTTATCACCAATATGGGATTGCGATTTAATGCCCCATCGGTGGTTTTGACAACGGGAACCTTTCTCGGCGGCAAGGTCCATATCGGACTGGAGAATCATTCGGCCGGTCGTGCCGGAGATCCACCGGCAATACGTCTGGCGGAAAAATTACGCGAGCTGCCTCTACGGGTCGATCGGCTGAAAACCGGAACACCGCCGCGCATTGATGCACGCAGCGTCGATTTTAGCCAAATGCAAGAACAGTGGGGTGATAAACCCGAGCCGGTAATGAGTTTTCTCGGTTCGGTAGAGCAGCACCCGGAACAGCTCTGTTGCTGGATAACCCATACTTCTGAACGAACACACGAAATTATCCGATCGGGCCTGGATCGCTCGCCGATGTTTACCGGCGTTATTGAAGGTATTGGCCCGCGTTACTGCCCATCTATTGAAGATAAGGTGGTGCGCTTTGCCGACAAAAACTCACACCAGATTTTTGTTGAGCCCGAAGGCCTGCAAACCAATGAGCTTTATCCCAACGGTATCTCCACCAGTCTGCCTTTTGATGTGCAACTCGATCTGGTGCACAGCATAGCCGGATTTGAAAAAGCCCATATTACCCGGCCCGGTTACGCTATTGAATACGACTTTTTTGATCCGCGGGATCTGAAAAATTCGCTGGAAAACAAATATCTGAACGGGTTGTTTTTTGCCGGACAAATCAACGGAACAACAGGTTACGAAGAGGCCGCAGCGCAAGGTTTGTTGGCCGGTATTAACGCGGTACTGGCCGCGCGTGAGCAAGAGTCATGGTGTCCGGGTCGGGACCAGGCCTACTTGGGTGTACTGGTTGACGATCTGGTGACAATGGGTACCAAAGAGCCCTACCGTATGTTTACCAGCCGCGCCGAACACAGGTTGTTATTGCGGGAAGATAATGCCGATCAGCGCCTTACCGAGAAAGGTCGAGAGCTGGGTCTGGTCGATGATCAGCGCTGGCAAAGTTATCAGGAAAAAAGAGAGACTCTCGAGCGGGAAACCCAGCGCTTTAAAAACACCTGGGTACAGCCTGGCACAGCAATGGCTGAAAAGCTCAACGCACTGATAGAACGACCTATCAGCCACGAATACTCCCTGTTTGACCTGTTGAAAAGACCGGAGCTGGATTATCAGAAAATTTGCCAGCTCAGCGATACCCCTGTGGTGGAAGAGGCGGCAGGTCTGCAATTGGAAATATCGGCCAAGTATGCCGGCTATATCGACCGGCAAGCTGACGAGGTTGCACGTCTGAAAGAGCAGGAACATCAGAAACTGAGCAGCGACTTTGATTACGAATCTGTTTCCGGTTTGTCCAATGAGGTAAAACAAAAACTGATGCGTGTAAAACCCGAGACTATAGGTCAGGCTTCACGTATCCCCGGAGTGACGCCTGCGGCTATTTCCCTGTTGCTTATACATCTCAAGCGTCGGCAAAAACTTAAACAAAGCGCCTGATGCAGGTTGTAAGCAAGTGACCCGGGTCAGTGAAACGCTCAATTCAAAATTGCGGGTGGAATTGCAAAACGGTCTCCAGCAGTTGGGGTTGGAGCTGAGCGAAGCTCAGCAGGACAAACTGCTGAACTATCTGGATCTTCTCAACCACTGGAATAAAAATATTAATCTGACAGCGGTTACTGACCCGCTAATGCAGGTCAAACGCCATTTGCTGGACAGTTTTTCTATCAACCCATATCTGAACCACTCAGCGGTTCTCGATGTGGGCACCGGTGCCGGTTTGCCCGGTATACCTCTGGCAATAGCCAACCCGGATCAGGAATGGCATCTTTTGGATAACAGCACCAAACGTATCAGTTTTTTGCGGGTAGTTATTACTCAACTCAAGCTGAATAACGTCAAGCTTATCAACAGCCGGGTTGAAGATTATCAAAGTGACCAGCTGTTTCCGGCGATTGTGTGCAGAGCTTTTGCCAGTCTTCAGCAGATCACTGATAATGGCCAACATCTATTAGCCAGGGATGGGGCCTTTTTTGCCATGAAGGGCCAATACCCAGAACAAGAAATAACCGATATGTCCGAAAGTTTTACGGTTACAGAATGCTACTCTCTAAACGTTCCGGGCCTGTCGGAAGACCGCCACTTACTTAAAATTCAACGCAGGGCTGAATCGTGATTACCTTGGCTATTGCCAATCAGAAAGGCGGTGTAGGTAAAACGACCACAGCCGTCAACCTGGCGGCCGGTCTGGCACGCAGCTATAAGAAAGTGTTATTGATCGATATGGATCCTCAGGGCAACGCCACAACCGCGAGTGCCTTGGATAAAAATGATCTGCCCTCGTCTGTGTTGGAAGTCTTGATGAACGAGACGAATATCGAAGACGCCATACTGAAAAGTGAAGCGGGCAAATACGACATACTGGCGGCCAACGGTGAACTTACCTCGGCCGAGGTGGAGTTGCTCGGCGAGCTGATGCGTGAACAGCGACTGAAACACGCGCTTTTGCGAGTCGAAGACGATTACGACTTTGCCGTGATTGACTGCCCGCCCTCGCTAAACATGCTGACCCTGAATGCACTGGTTGCCGCCCAAGGCGTCATTATTCCGGTGCAGTGCGAGTTTTTTGCCCTTGAGGGTTTATCGGCGCTGGTAAAAACCATCAAAAAGGTGGAGCAGGTGGCCAACAAGGATCTCCATATAGAAGGCATCGTTATGACCATGTACGACAGCCGTACCACTCTGACTACAGATGTGTCGCGGCAGTTGACCCAGCACTTTGGCAATATTGTTTATAAAAATGCCATCCCCAGGAATGTACGCCTGGCCGAGGCTCCCAGTCACGGATTGCCGATATTTGATTACGATAAGGAATCCAAGGGAGCTATTGCCTATATGGGGCTGGCTGCAGAGGTAATTCGCAGAGTTCGCGAAAATACAAAATAGAGAATTTGGACTAACAGAATGTCAGTAAAAAAACGTGGATTAGGTAGCGGGCTCGATACCCTGCTGGGTGTTTCTCGAGAAATCGAAGAGGCACAGACACAAGCGGCTGAAAAACAAGCAACATCTGGGAAAACCGATGCTCGCCAAGCCAGCCTGACAGAACTGCCGGTTGAGCAAATTCAGCGAGGACAGTACCAACCGCGTCGCTATTTTGATGAAGAAGCCCTGAATGAACTGGCTGAATCAATCAAGGAGCAAGGTTTACTGCAGCCTATCGTGGTGCGAACCATTGGCAAAAACAAATACGAGATCATCGCCGGTGAACGACGCTGGCGCGCCAGTCAGATCGCCGGGCTGCACAACATTCCGGTACTGATCAAAGAGCTGGATGACGAAAGCACCATAGCGGTAGCCCTGATTGAAAACCTGCAACGCGAAGACCTTAACCCTATGGAAGAGGCCTACGCGCTCAGCCGTTTGAAAGAAGAATTCGATCTGACTCACGATCAAGTCGCCAAAGCGGTTGGTAAATCCCGCAGTGCGGTAACCAACTTTTTGCGATTGACCAGTCTGGCAGAGCCTGTGCGGTTGATGGTAGAAAATACCGACTTGGAAATGGGCCACGCCCGTGCCCTGCTCTCCCTTTCCGCCGATCAACAGAAAAAGGCCGCCGACCAGATCGTTGAAAAAGCCATGTCGGTTCGACAAGCAGAAGCGCTGGTGCGAAATTTTGGCAAAACGACCAAAGCTGGAAAAAGCGCCCCCCAGGCAGATGCTGATATCCAGAGGCTGGAGCAGGAGTTAAGTGAAAAAATTGGCGCTGCTGCCAGTATTCAACACAAAAGCAACGGCAAAGGTAAGCTGGTAATTAACTACAATTCCAGTGATGAGCTCGAGGGAATTTTGTCGCATTTCAAGCTGTAAATTACAGTGTAGAAAAGGACTTGATTCCCAGCTTGATGAAATCAATCGCGATCACTATAATCGCGACCCCGAACAAGGTGCGATGGCCGAAAGACCGGACATCGAGTGGAGAAGCCAGGTGGACGTATTCCAGACAGCTAAAGCTTCCTCTAAACACCTGTTGGGCGAAGGCCGGATAGTCCGGTATCTACTGACGCTGTTTTTGGTCGGTTCAGGCATTAGTATTGGTGCCCTGATAATCTCGCGAGAGATGGCGCTCGGAATTCTAATTGGTGTACTAATTTCGATACTGCCGCAAAGCTATTTTGTTTTGCAGGCATTTAGAATCTCGGCAGCAGTAGATCCACAGCGGGCTTACTTCAGCATGATGCGGGGTGAGTCGGGAAAGTTTTTATTAACAGCAGCTTTGTTTGCGCTGCTGTTTAAGTTTTGGCCTGATATATCGGCTCCGGTGGTATTTACCGGGTTCGTTGTCATGTTAGTTACACAAATTATCGGCAGTGTGCTGCTACTTGAAAAGAAGCACGCTGAATAAAACAAAGCTGATGCAAGAGCATCAATTAAAAGGGTCTGAGAGAACTTAATGGCAACGGAATCTGAAACGTTTGATACGTCCGCCTATATTTCCCACCATTTGCAAAATTTGGTTTATGGAAAGCTTCCCGCCGGTTACGAGCGCATGGAAGATGGCCATCACGTGGTTCTGGAACATGCCGAATGGACCTGGGCACACAGTGCAGCCGAAGCCGCCGCTATGGGTTTTACCGCAATTCACGTAGACAGCCTGGCTTGGTCCTTTGGATTGGGCGCACTTTTTTGCCTGTTGTTTGCCGCAGTAGCGCGCAAGGCGACTTCCGGTGTGCCTGCCGGCTTGCAGAACTTCGTTGAAATTGTTGTCGACTTTGTCGATAACAATGTAAAGGATATGTTTCACGGTAAAAACGCCCTGGTCGCCCCTTTGGCTCTGACCATCTTTGTATGGGTGTTCCTGATGAACCTGATGGACTTGGTGCCGGTTGATCTGGTGCCAAAAATCATGGAAGCCTTTGGCATCCACTATCAGAAAATTGTGCCCTCAACCGACCCCAACATCACTTTGGGTATGGCGCTGGGTGTGTTTATTCTGATGATCTACTACTCATTGAAGGTCAAAGGCCCGGTTGCCTTTATCAAAGAGCTTTCCTGTCAGCCCTTTGCCCCGCCGACCAAAGGCCCGGCAATTATTCTGGCACCACTGCTTATTGCGGTTAACCTCTTTATGGAAATTGTCGGCCTGCTGGCCAAACCTTTCTCTCTCGGCTTGCGGCTGTTCGGCAACATGTACGCCGGCGAGATGATCTTTATTCTTATTGCCACCATGTTTGTCGGTGGATTGGGCCTCTGGTTCTTCGTGGGGGGGCTGCTGCAAATAGGCTGGGCGATCTTCCACATTCTGGTTATTACACTTCAAGCTTTTATTTTCATGGTGCTCACCGTCGTCTACTTAAGTATGTCGCACGAAGATCACTGATTATTTTTAACTCTAAAAACACTTCGACGAATTAGGAGAAACACATGGAACTGGTAATTGTTGCTGCTGCGATCATGCTAGGACTTGGCGCCTTGGGTGCTGCAATCGGTATGGGTCTGTTGGGCGGACGCCTTCTTGAAGGTACTGCGCGTCAGCCAGAATTGGCAGCTATGCTGCAAGGCAAAATGTTCCTGCTCGCAGGTCTGATTGATGCTGTGCCCATTATTGGTGTTGGTATTGCTATGTACCTGATCTTTGTTGTTGCGCCAGGCGTTGCTTAAGTTTTAAACAACCTTTTAAAGCAATAACTCATAGAGGTATTCCAGCGTGAATATTAATTACACACTGATCGGCCAAATGATCTTTTTTGTGCTCTTCGTGATGTTCTGTGTCAAATTTGTTTGGCCGCCCATCATCAAAGCCATGAAAGAACGTGCAGAAAAAATCGCCGACGGTTTGGCGGCTGCTGACCGCGCCGAAAAAAGTCTTGAGCTGGCGCAGGAAAAAGCCGGTGAAGACCTGAAGGAGGCCAAAGCGCAAGCGGCTTCCATCATTGACGCCGCCAAAAAACGCGGCGATCAAATGGTCGAAGAAGCCAAACAGAAAGCTCAGGAAGAAGCGGAGCGTATTCGCACCTCTGCCGAAGCTGAAGTAGAACAGCAAATCGCCAAGGCCCGTGAAGAACTGCGCGCCCAGGTTGCTGCACTGTCGATAGCCGGTGCCGAGAAAATTCTCGGGGAAACGGTCGACGCTGCCAAGCACAGCGATATGCTGAACAAACTGTCAGCGGAGCTTTAACAGAGACCGATCCATGGCAGAACTCAAAACACTAGCTCGACCCTACGCCCGCGCTGCCTTTGAGCACGCTGACGAAACCAAAAAACTGGCTGAGTGGGAGTCACAACTGACGGAACTGGCCAGTATTTGTTCAGATGCCAAAGTTGCCCAACTGCTCAACTCTCCCGAGCTAACCAGCGAAAAACGGTCCGAGTTATTGCTGAATCTTGGTGGCGATGACTTTAGTGAAATCGCCAGCTTTATCGGTGTATTGGCCGAACAAAAGCGCCTGAATCTGGCATCGGAAATTGCCGAGCTGTTTCGGGCTATGAAGGCTCAGCGAGAGCAAAGCGTCGAAGTGCATGTTGCTTCCGCCTACGAGCTTTCTGAAGATCAAATAAGCCAACTTTCTACGACCTTGACCAAAACCCTAGATCGCGAAGTCACTCTGACCTGCGATGTCGACGCCAGCCTGATTGGTGGTGTGCGAATTAATGCGGGCGACACAGTCATTGATGCCACAGTTCAGGGTCGCCTGAACAAGCTGGCTGACACAATGAATTCCTGAGGAAACAATAGATGCAACAACTCAACCCCTCCGAAATTAGTGAGATCATCAAAAAGCGGATTGATTCGCTTGATGTTAAAAGCGAGGCCCAAAACGAGGGCACCGTTGTCTCGGTACAGGATGGTATTGTGCGTATCCACGGCCTGGCCGAGGTTATGTACGGTGAAATGATCGAGTTTGATGGCGGCCTTTTCGGCATGGCCCTCAACCTGGAGCGTGATTCTGTAGGTGCCATCGTACTGGGTGACTACCTCAGCCTGACTGAAGGTGCAAAAGCCCGTTGTACTGGCCGTATTCTGGAAGTGCCCATCGGCCCGGCTCTGGAAGGTCGTGTAGTTGATGCCCTGGGTAACCCTATCGACGGTAAAGGCGCTATCAATGCGGAACTTACCGACGCTATCGAAAAAGTGGCACCTGGTGTAATTGAGCGTCAGTCGGTTGACCAACCATTGCAAACCGGTTTGAAAGCCATCGACGCCATGGTACCCATCGGTCGTGGTCAGCGTGAGCTGATTATTGGTGACCGCCAGATTGGTAAAACAGCCATCGCGATCGACACCATCATCAACCAGAAAAACACTGGTGTTAAATGTGTTTACGTAGCGGTTGGCCAGAAAAACTCCACCGTTGCCAACATTGTGCGCAAGCTCGAAGAGCACGGCGCCATGGACCACACCATTGTGGTTGCTGCCAACGCATCCGACCCGGCTTCCATGCAGTTTCTGGCGCCATACGCCGGTGCCACCATGGGTGAGTACTACCGTGACCGTGGTGAAGATGCCCTGATTATCTACGATGATTTGACCAAACAGGCTTGGGCCTACCGTCAAATCTCCCTGCTTCTGCGTCGCCCACCGGGCCGCGAAGCTTATCCTGGTGATGTTTTCTACTTGCACTCACGTCTGCTTGAGCGATCTGCGCGAGTAAACGCTGACTATGTTGAAAAATTCACCAAGGGTGAAGTAAAAGGCAAAACCGGTTCTCTGACCGCACTGCCAATTATTGAAACCCAGGCGGGTGACGTATCTGCATTCGTACCAACCAACGTGATTTCTATTACCGATGGTCAGATCTTCCTCGAGTCCGATCTGTTCAACTCTGGTATTCGTCCGGCCATGAACGCCGGTCTGTCGGTATCCCGTGTGGGTGGTTCGGCACAGACCAAGATCATTAAGAAGCTCGGTGGTGGTATCCGTCTGGCACTGGCCCAGTATCGTGAGCTGGCGGCTTTCTCCCAGTTCGCTTCCGATCTGGATGACGCGACCCGCGAGCAGTTGGAACACGGCCAGGCCGTAACCGAACTGATGAAGCAGTTGCAATACAGCCCGCTAAACGTGGCCGAAATGGGTGTGGTGCTATACGCCGCCAACTCCGGTTATCTCAAGGGTATGCCACTGAACAAAATCGGCGACTTTGAAGCGGCCTTGATCAGCTACATGAATTCGGAAAATACCGAATTGATGGCGCAGGTTAACGACGGCGGAAACTGGAACGACGACATCGAAGCCAGCTTTAAAGCGGCGCTCGACAAGTTTGTTGAAACCCAGTCTTACTAAGCGAAGCAGAGAGCTAACAAGCTATGGCAGTCGGTAAGGAAGTAAAAACCAAAATCAACAGCATCAAGTCGACGCAGAAGATCACCTCGGCGATGGAAATGGTTGCGGCCAGTAAAATGCGTCGCGCCAGCGATCGTATGGCTCTTGGTAAACCCTATGCCGACAATATCCGCAAAGTGATTGGCAACGTGGCCAACGCCACATCGGAATACCGCCATCGCTATATGACCGAACGCGAAGTAAAAAACATCGGCATTATTGTGGTGTCTTCCGATCGCGGCCTGTGTGGCGGTCTCAACATTAACCTGTTCAAACAGGTAATGAAGATAGCTTCCGGATACAACGATCAGGAAATCGGCGTGAAGTTTTGCAGCGTCGGCGCCAAGGCGATGAGCTTTTTCAACCGCTACGGTGGTGACGTGTTGGGAGCCATACGTGACCTGGGTGATGCCCCGGCCGCTGCGGACTTGCTGGGCAACGTCAAGGTAATGTTGGATGCCTTCGATAAGGGTGAGATCGATCGCCTCTATCTGGCCGGCAACGAATTTATCAACACCATGACGCAAAAGCCCCATGTCGATCAGTTATTGCCACTGCCCAAAATCGAAGCTGACGAGATGTCTCATCACTGGGACTATCTGTACGAGCCAGACGACGCTGGTGTCATTCTGGAAGGCCTGTTGATCCGCTACGTGGAATCCCAGGTTTATCAGGCAGTTGTTGAAAACAAGGCCTGTGAAATGGCGGCGCGTATGCTGGCAATGAAAAACGCCACAGACAACGCCGGCGATATTATTGATGAACTGCAGTTGCTTTATAACAAAGCACGACAAGCAGCTATCACCCAGGAATTGTCAGAAATTGTGGCAGGCGCCGCGGCCGTATAGAGCGCAGCGGAAGTTTAATTTTTATCGGACATAGAACGAATTCTGTGTCCACAAGAGACGAAAAGAGGAATATTCAATGAGTAGCGGACGAATTGTACAAATCATCGGTGCGGTAATCGATGTTGAGTTTTCCCGTGAAGACGTACCCAAGGTATACGACGCACTGGTTGTAGACAGCGCCGGTCTGACGCTCGAAGTTCAGCAGCAGCTGGGTGACGGTGTGGTTCGCGCCATTGCGATGGGTGCCTCGGAAGGTTTGAGCCGCGGTTTGGAAGTTTCCAACACCGGTGGCCCGATCAAGGTTCCTGTGGGAACAGGTACACTCGGCCGCATCATGGATGTACTGGGTAACCCGGTAGATGAAGCCGGCCCAATCGAAACCGAAGAGCGTGCTGTTATTCACCGCGATCCGCCCGCCTACGCCGACCAGTCTCCAACGGTAGAAATCCTCGAAACCGGTATTAAGGTAATCGACTTGATCATGCCTATCGCCAAAGGCGGTAAAGTTGGTCTGTTTGGTGGTGCGGGTGTAGGTAAAACCGTAACCCTGATGGAACTGATCAACAACATCGCCGTTGAGCAGCAAGGTCTGTCAGTATTTGCCGGTGTTGGTGAGCGTACTCGTGAGGGTAACGACTTCTACTACGAAATGAAGGAATCCAACGTACTGGACAAAGTGGCCATGTTCTACGGCCAGATGAATGAGCCACCCGGAAACAGACTTCGTGTTGCCCTGTCCGGTTTGACCGTTGCCGAGAACTTCCGTGACGAAGGCCGTGACGTTCTGCTCTTCGTTGATAACATCTATCGATACACACTGGCCGGTACCGAAGTATCGGCACTGCTGGGCCGTATGCCTTCAGCGGTGGGATACCAGCCAACTCTGGCGGCTGAGATGGGTGCTCTGCAAGAGCGTATTACCTCTACCCGCAACGGTTCTATCACATCCTTCCAGGCGGTATACGTACCTGCGGATGACTTGACTGACCCCTCGCCTGCTACCACTTTTGCTCACTTGGATGCGACTCTGGTACTGAGCCGTCAAATTGCCGAGCTGGGTATTTACCCTGCGGTTGATCCACTCGACAGTACATCCCGAATTCTGGATCCACTGGTTATTGGTAACGACCACTACAACTGTGCCCGTGGCGTTCAGGCGGTATTGCAGCGCTATAAAGAACTGCGCGACATTATCGCTATCCTGGGTATGGACGAACTGTCTGAAGAAGACAAACAAACCGTGGCCCGCGCCCGTAAGATCCAGCGCTTCCTTTCACAACCATTCAGCGTTGCCGAAGTATTCACTGGTGCACCAGGTAAGTACGTATCCGTTAAAGATACTATCGAAAGCTTCCAGGGCATCCTGAACGGCGATTACGACGATCTTCCAGAGCAGGCCTTCTACATGGTTGGCTCTATCGAAGAAGCCGTCGAGAAAGCGAAAAACCTTTAACAGGTAAAAACATGGCCATTACTGTGCATTGCGACATTGTTAGTTCAGAAGAGTCGGTATTCTCTGGCAAGATCGTCAGCCTTACCGCCACCGGCAGCGAAGGTGAGCTGGGTGTTCAGTATGGCCACGCGGCACTGCTGACCCCTCTCAAGCCCGGCCCGGTTCGTCTTTTGATGGACAATGGCGAAGAAGAAATCATCTTTGTTAAAGGTGGCTACCTGGAAGTTCAACCGAATCTGGTGACCATCCTCGCTGATACCGCTATCAAAGCCGACGACATTGACGAAGCCGCCGCAGAAGAAGCCCGCAAAATTGCTGAGCAAAACATCCAGAACCACTCCGGTGAAATGGATTACGGAAGAGCCAGTGCCGAATTGGCTGAAGCGGCAGCACAACTGCTGACTCTTCAAAAAGTTCGCAAGAAGATGGGTGGTGGGAATTAGTAGCTAACCGAAGTTAGTGAATGAAGAGGGCGCCGTAGGGCGCCTTTTTTTCATATTAAGATAACCAACATCTTCACGTCTCGCTCGTTGTTCGTATTAGTTTTGTTTCTCAGTCTACGAAATCCCAACAATGCAAGAGATAACGCGC